>NZ_JBFUAY010000045.1:0-42526 GCF_056406015.1 Rhizobium sp. P1_E1
GATATCCTGGGGATAGYGGCTGAAAAAGCGGAAGGCGTTGGGGTTGCCCGAAATCGGCGCGGCGGCGCGGAACTTGTGGGTGGTCATCGCCGTCAGCATGGTCAATGTGCCGCCGATGCTGTGGCCGGCGATGAACAGCCGTTCGGGGTCGACGCCCGGCAGATGCGCCAGGCGCTCGGTGGCGGCCAGCACGTCGTCGACCTCGTCGTAGAAGCCGGAGAAATTGCCCATCTGGCCGTTTTCGCCGCGCAGCGACGGCATCATCACGACATAACCGGCATCCATATAGGGCTTCATCAGCTGCCAGTGGCCGATGCCCATGGCATTGCCGCCGTGCAGGAAGAGCACGGCCGGTTTGGCGGCGCGCTCGCGCTTGTATTTGGAAACCCAGGCCGCCAGTTCCAGCTCGCCGTAGCCGGAGCGGTAGAAGATCTTGTCGGCATCGGCAGGCGCATTCAGCGGTTCGTATTTGTCGGGCGCCGGGCCCTTCTGCAACAGCTTGGTGCGGAAATGGTGGCGGACCTTGGCATAGTCGTGCTTGGCGAGACGCGGCTCGTCCGGGACATCAAACGCGGCTGCCATGCGCGGCAGGATGAGTGCACCGGCAAGACCCGCCAGAACGGCACGGCGTTGACGGAAAAAGGAATTTTGTTCAAGCGAGCTCATAACGCACCCATCATTTCCCCGGCACGCAGAATCTGCACCGGAAGATCGTTGCCGCCAATACACATGATGTTGAAAATATTGCCCTGCGTCATTGTTGCGCAGGGCATGCAACCTCATTCCGGCTTGGCGTCGATCATGGCGATCAGCGTGCGCAGCCGGTCGGCCTCGTAGGAGGGCTTGTCGGGGCGAAGGCGGGCGATGCGGGGGAAACGCATGGCGACCCCCGATTTGTGCCGGGTCGAGCGGTTGATGCCCTCGAAGGCCACTTCGACGACGAAGCCAAAATCCTTGTCGGCGCGCACGGCGCGCACCGGGCCGAAGCGCTCAGTGGTATTGTCACGCACGAACTTGTCGAGCACCTCGAGTTCGGCATCGGTGAAGCCGAAATAGGCCTTGCCGACAGGCACCAGCTGTTCGCCGTCCTCGTCATCGGCCCAGACGCCGAAGGTGAAATCAGAATAGTAGCTGGAGCGCTTGCCGTGGCCGCGCTGGGCATACATCAGCACCGCATCGACATTATAGGGGTTGCGCTTCCACTTGAACCAGGGGCCCTTCATGCGGCCGGCCTGGTAGATGCTGTCGCGGCGCTTGATCATCACGCCTTCGATGACCGGATCGGGCGGCGCGGCGCGGAGAGCGTCGAGCTCTTCCCACGACGAGAACGGCACGAGCGGCGAGAGATCGAAACGGTCATGGGGGGCGCGGTCGATGATCTCGGTCAACCGGTCGCGGCGATCGATATAGGTCCGGCCGCGGACATCCTCCTCGTCGTCGAAGAGCAGGTCATAGGTGCGGATGAAGGCGGGATAGTCGCCGAGCATCTTCGTCGTCACCGTCTTGCGGTTCAGGCGCTGCTGCAGGTCGGAGAAGGTCCGGGTCGGGCTGTTGGAGCGGGCGGTGCCGCCAACCAGCAGCTCGCCGTCGACGACGCCGGAAAAACTGATCGCGTCGAGAATATCGGGAAAGGCGCCTGAAATGTCGTCGCCGGAGCGGGAATAGATCTTGCGCCTGTCGCCGGAGCGGGAGAGCTGCACGCGGATGCCGTCCCATTTCCATTCGGCGACATAGTCGGCCGGATCGAGACCGGTCAGATCGCCCTCCTCCACCGCATTGGCGAGCATGACGGAGTGAAAGATTGCCGGTGTGGCCAGCACCGGTTTTTCGCCGCCATTCGCCAGCCATTCAAACAGCGTCTCATAGGGCGGCTGCAGACCGTGCCAGAGGGTTTCGATCTCGGTGACGTCCTTGTCGCCGAGATCGGCCAGCGCCTGCTTGGCAAGGCGGGCGGAAACGCCGATGCGCATGGCGCCGGTCGCCAGCTTGATGAAGGCGAAACGGCCGGACGAATCCAGCCGGTCGAGCAGGTCACGGACGAAGCTGCGCACTTCTGTGCGGCCGAGTGCGTTCATGCCGGTGACGACCTCGCCGAGACGCGGCTGGGCGAGCGCCGAGCGGTCGATATCCCTCTCATTGTCCCAGACGAGCGAGATGGTTTCGGCGAGATCGCCGACATAATCATAGGAATAGCGAAACAGCACCTCGTCCATGCGCTCGAGCACCAGCTCACGCAGCATGGCGGGCTTGACGTTGCGCACCTCCAGCGTGCCGGCGATGGCGGCAAGGCCATAGCCACGGTCAGGATCGGGCGTGTCGCGGAAATAGTCGGTCAGCAGCTTCAGTTTGCCGTTGCGGCTGGGTGTGAGCACCAGGCGGTCGAGGAGGTCGGCGAAGGCTTTCATGGGCGCCTCCCGACTTCGGAGGGGTTTTGACGCGGGATATTGCTCATCTCCTCAATCGCCCTCATCCTCATAACCCACCAGATGCAGCGGTTTCGCCTTGATGCCCTGCAATTGGCACCAGCGCACCAAGGCCTCCTCGCGGCCATGCGTCACCCAGACCTCGGCCGGGTGCAATTCCCGGATCGTTTCGGTCAGCTCCGGCCAGTCGCAATGATCGGAGATGACGAGCGGCAGTTCGACGCCGAGCTGTTTGGCGCGCTGGCGCACCATCATCCAGCCGGAGGCGAAGGCCGGCAGCGGCTCGTTGAAGCGCCGGGCCCAGCGGTCGGCGAAGGCCGATGACGGGCCGATGACGACCGCACCCTTGAAGACTGATTTGTCGCGGCTTTCGATCGTCGCCGGCAGCAGCTCGCCGAGATCGATGCCCTGCTCGATATAATAGTCGCAGAGTTTTTCCATGGCGCCGTGGATATAGATCGGTTCGGCATAACCGGCATCGCGCAGCAGCCGGATGACGCGCTGGGCCTTCCCCAGCGCATAGGCGCCGACGAGATGGGTGCGCTCGGGAAATTGCCGCAGCGACGCCAGCAGCTTGGCTATCTCCTCCATTGGATCGGGATGATGGAAGACCGGCAGGCCGAAGGTCGCCTCGGTGATGAAGACATCGCAGGCAACCGGCACATAGGCGGCGCAGGTCGGATCGGGTCGGCGCTTGTAGTCGCCGGAGACGACGATGCGTGTGCCGTTCTTCTCAATGGCGATCTGGGCGGAGCCGAGCACATGGCCGGCGGGATGAAAGCTTACCTTGACGCCGTTGACCAGCAGTTCCTCGCCGAAGGCTGCGGCCTGCTCGCTGGCGCAAAAGCCGTCGCCGTAACGCAGGCGCATGATGTCGAGCGTCTGGCGGGTGGCAAGCACGTTCACGTGGCCCGGGCGGGCATGATCCGAATGGCCGTGGGTGACGAGCGCCTGCTCGACCGGCCGCACCGGATCGACATAGAAGCCGCCCTCGGGGCAATAGAGCCCCTCCGGGGCGGGATAAAGCAGCGCATCAGGTCTCATGAAACGAGAGATAGCGGGAAATGGACGCGAGGCCAGAGGGCGGGAAGAACGGACTATGGAATGGGGCGCGGCTCAACGACTGCAATGTCATGACCCTATCCCGTCGAGAAAGTTGACCACAGCGACATTAAACTCACCCGGCCGCTGCAGCGGCGCGAAATGACTGACGCCTGTGAGATAGATCATCTCAGCGTTCGGAATGCTGCGAGCAAGATATTCGGCATGGTCGGGCTTGATGAATTCGTCGCGCTCGCCGAGGACGATTGCGACCGGCACCCGGATCAGGCCCAAGTCGGCGGCCTGATAATTCGGCTCCGTCCGCATCATCAGGCTGACCGCCTCGACGAATGGATTAAAATCGTCAGGCGTTGTGGACAATGCGGCATAGTCCTTGGCGTGCCGGCTGAAGCATCGGTCGATGACCGGGCTCGGAACAAATTCCAGCGTGCCGCTCGGATCCATGTTGCAGGCGAAAAAGAAGACCCCCTCGACACGTGACGGCGCCGTCATGGCGAGAATCAGGGCAATGCAGGCGCCGTCGCTCCAGCCGACGACGGCCGCCTTGTCGAGATGCAGCGCGTCCATGACCGCGAGCACGTCAGAGGCCATCAGCTCATAGCTATAGGGACGGGCATCGCGGGTGCTTCTTCCATGGCCACGGCTGTCGATCAGCACGACGCGGCGGCCGCGGCGCAACAG
Organism: Rhizobium sp. P1_E1; assembly: GCF_056406015.1. Classification (NCBI taxonomy): domain Bacteria; kingdom Pseudomonadati; phylum Pseudomonadota; class Alphaproteobacteria; order Hyphomicrobiales; family Rhizobiaceae; genus Rhizobium; species Rhizobium sp. P1_E1. The sequence goes on from NZ_JBFUAY010000045.1 coordinate 4,167, forward strand.
TGCCGGGACCTGATAACCCCAGTTGCCGCTGTGACCAAGGCCGCCATGCAGCAGAATGACAGGGGGACCTGCGCCGTAGGACGCATACCAAATGCGGGCACCGTCGCGCGCGACATGCCCTTCAACTGCTGCCGGCGGCAATGGGGCGCCGCCATGCGTCTCGAAATGGATGAGCTCGTCGTCTTGTGGTTCCATAGCGATGAGGCTCCCGTCCGGCGAATAGACCGATGGCATAGAAAAGCCGGAAAACAGCCCAAGAACAACCAGAATCGCTTTCTAGCCCTTGCGATGCAACCAGGGGGATCAGCATTGGGCAGGAAGTTTTTCTATTGCGCGGCGGCAATCGCGGTCGTCGCAGCGGGCATCTACCTCAACAATACCAGCCTGATAGCCGAACACCGACCGGGAAAACCGGTGCTGCTCGCCCATCGCGGCATCGCCCAGCGCTTCGACGAAACCGATCTCAAGAACGACACCTGCACGGCGAGCCGAATGCTGCCGCCAAAACACGATTATCTCGAAAACACACTTCCGTCGATGCAGGCAGGCTTTGCGGCCGGCGCCGATATCGTCGAGATCGACGTACATCCGACAACGGACGGGCAGTTCACCGTCTTTCACGACTGGACGCTCGACTGCCGCACCGACGGGCATGGCGTCACCCGCGAGCATTCGATGGCTGACATGAAGAGGCTCGACATCGGCTATGGCTATACCGCCGATGGCGGCAAGACCTTTCCCTTTCGCGGCCGTGGCATCGGCATGATGCCGACCCTTGCCGAGGTGCTGTCGACCTTTCCGGATCGGCGCTTCCTCATCAACGTCAAGAGCCGCGATCCTTCCGAGGGCGAAAAGCTCGCCACCGTGCTCAACGGACTTTCCCAGGAAAGACGGGCCGAGATCATCGTCTATGGCGGTGACGAGCCGATCGACGTGCTGCGCCGGATGGCACCCGATATCAAGACCGCCTCGCGCAAGAGCCTGAAGGGCTGCCTGTTCGGCTATATCGGCTATGGCTGGACCGGCCTGCTGCCGGACGAATGCAAACATGCGATGATGCTGGTGCCGATCAATATCGCCCCGTGGCTCTGGGGCTGGCCGGACCGTTTTCTCAACCGGATGGCGGATGCCGGGACCGAGGTCTTCGTGCTCGGTCCCTATCGCGGCAGCGATTTTTCCACCGGCATCGATGACCCCGCGCAACTGGCGCGGCTGCCGCCAAACTATGCGGCGGGCATATGGACGAACGAGATCGAGGCGATCGGCAAGCTTGCGAAATAGAGCTTGAAAGACGCCGCGTCGACCTGATCGATGCGGCGTCTTTCAATGTTTCCTTTTGTGCATGTCGTTCTCCCAAAACCGCTGCACACTTTTGGGCGACATGCAATAGAGCCTTTCCGGGTTAGATTGAAGCATTCTGTTGGCTCAAACGGAGTCGGATGGTCGACCGGCCGGCGCGCGTCGTAGCCCGGCTCTACGGCCAAGCCGGCCGGTCGATCAGCCGGCCCGTTTCAGCCAACCCGAAGGGCCGGGCATCTTTCCGCCAGGATCAAAGGCGATCGGCTCGGACGTACCGGGAGGTATGCCCGTCGCCAATCGCCTCTGCCCTGACGAAAACCTGCTCCGGCAGAATGCTTCAATCTAACCCGGAAAGGCTCTAGAGGCTCCGCGCTCGCAGCAATGCCGGGATTTCCTCCGGGGAGACGGGTTTCGAGAAGCGGTAGCCTTGCGCCTCCTCGCAACGCGCCTGGCGCAGGAAATCCATCTGGGCGTCGGTTTCGACACCCTCGGCGAGAACCGAAAGCTTCAGCGTCTGCGCCAGCGAGATGACGGCCGAGGCGATGGCGACGGCGGTCTTGTCGCCCGGCAGGGCCTCGACCAACGAACGGTCCATCTTCAGGCGGTCGAAGGGGAAAGTCTTCAGTGCAGCGAGGCTGGAATAGCCGGATCCGAAATCGTCGATCGACAGGCGAACGCCCAGCGCCCGCAGCGATTCCATCATGGCGAGCGCGCGTTCGGCATCGTGCATCACCACGCTTTCGGTGACCTCCAGCTCCAGCCAGCGCGACTGCAGGCGGTGGCGCTCGAGCGCTTCGGTGACATGGGTTGCGAAATCCGGATCGGCAAACTGCTTGGCGGAGACGTTGACGGCGATCGTCAGCGGCGGCAGGCCCATATCCTGCCAGTTGCGCGCCTGGCGGCAGGCCTCGTTCAGCACCCAGAGACCGAGGGGGACGATCAGGCCGGTCTCTTCGGCGAGCGGAATGAAATTGACCGGCGGCAGCCTGCCCTTGGCCGGATGGTTCCAGCGAACCAGCGCCTCGAGCCCGGTGATGCGGCCGGTGGCGACATCGACCTGCGGCTGATATTGCAGGAACAGCTGGTCGCCGGCGATCGCCAGGTGCAGTTCCTCGTGCTCGCCGAGCGGCATTCCGAGGGGCGTGCTGCCGCCCTCGTGATGTTGCAATGTGTTGCGGCCGAGTTCCTTGGCGCGGTACATGGCGCGGTCGGCATTGGCGAGAAGCTCTTCGGAGGTTGCGCCATCGAAGGGGAAGGCAGCGACACCGATGCTCGAGGTGACGGTGATCTCGCCGTCCGCGCCGCGGATCGGCCGGTTGATCGCCTTCTGCAGCTCGCGAAGACGGCGCGTGATGCCGGCATCGTGGCTCGACTGGTGGACGAGCACCACGAGGAATTCGTCGCCGCCGAGACGCACCACCATATCTGACGCCCTGACGCTATTGGCCATGCGGGCGGCGATCTCCTTCAGCACCTCGTCGCCGGCGGCGTGGCCGCGGCCATCATTGATGTCCTTGAAATTGTCGAGATCGATATAGGCGACGGTCACCTTGCGGTTGTTGCGCCGGGCCTGGTCGAGGATACTCGCCAGCCGCTCCTTCAGGAAGGCGCGGTTCGGCAGGCCCGTGAGATCGTCATGATGGGCCATGAAATGAATGCGGTCGTCGACACGCTTGCGCTCGATGGCGATGCCGGCGATATGGGTGGCGAGCGCCACCAGCGTCATCTCGTGCTCGGTGGGACGGCGGACTTCCCTGGAATAGAGCGCGAACGTGCCGAGCACATTGTTCTGCGATGTGGCGATCGGCGTCGACCAGCAGGAGCGGAACCCGAACGGGGCAATCAACGCGCGAAAATCCTCCCAGAGCGGATCGCTCATCACGTCCTCGACGATCACGGTCTGACCGCGCCACGCGGCGGTGCCGCAGGAGCCGACCTTCGGACCGATCGTGACACCATCGATGAGGCGGCTGTAGCCGCCGGGCAGATTGGGAGAGGCGCCGTGATAGAGCCTGGTGCCCTCGCTGTCGAGCAGCAGCACCGATCCGTCGATCCCGGTCAGTTGCGCCTCGATCATCAGCACAAGCGCCTCGAGGATCATCGGCAACGGCTCGTTGCGGGCAATCATTTCGAGCAGGCTCGCCTGGCCGCGATGCAGATCCTCCTGGCGCTTGCGTTCGGTGATATCACGGGAAACACCGATCAGGCCGACGATTTCGCCGCGATCGTTGCGCAGCGGGATCTTCGAGGTCAGCCGGCATATCGGTCTTCTACTGCCGGGAAGGACGTAGGATTCCTCCATGTCGATGCGGGCTTCGCCCGTCGTCATGATCTGCTGCTCGATATCGAAATGGTGGAGCGCCGTCTCGAAATCGAACAGGTCAAAATCGCGCTTGCCGGTCATCAGCGCAGCGCTCTCCAGGCCAAGGCTGCTGGCGGTGACGGCATTGGCAAAGACGAAGCGGCTGTCACGATCCTTGACGTAGAGAAAATCCGGAAGCTCGTGGACGATTTCCTTGAGGCGGAGGTTCTCGATACCCTCGGAAAAGTGGTGGGCGGTCGATGCCATCATTGCCTCCGTCGCGGCGACGATGCGCCGCGTTTCGGCCGTCAGGGCATCGGCTGATTCCCATCGCCTGGCACTCGGTTCGTGCATGCCGCCATTCTCCCCGCCGGCCGAAGGCCGTATCCCACACCCGTCATCATAGAATTTCCCTTAAAAGTAGTCCTCATTTCCTTCGGCTTGCTTAAATGAAAGGGTGAACAAGACGACAATATAAGCGGCGATATCCTGCCGTCGCGCTCGCCACGACGGCAATTTCGTCCGCCTTTGCCAAGCTTGTGCCAAAAGAATACATGCCCGCCTGGCACGTTTCCTGCTACGGGCGCGTTATGACAAGTGATCCCCGGATGCCCTCACGCCGCGACATGCTTTTATTCCTCGCGGCCTCGGCGGTTGCGGGAGGGACATCACGCGCCGTCGCCTCGCCGCTGACGGCGGCCGCTCAGCCCGACCTGCGTGGGGCAATCGACGCGGTGGAATATCGCGCCATTCCCGAAAGTGGCGACCGCAAGACCCGCAACCTTGAGCAGATGATCAAACAGGCGGCGCGCGAGAACGTGCCGGTGTTTCTGCCGCCCGGCACCTACCGGGTCTCCAACCTCACCTTGCCCGACAATACGCGCATATCAGGCGTGCCTGGCGCTTCACGGATCGTCTATACCGGCGACGGCCACCTGTTTTCGGCCGAGAACGTGCGGCGGATCGAGCTTTCCAATCTCGTCATCGACGGCGGCAACCGCTGGCTTGGCGACGATGCCGGCGGGCTGTTGCAATTTACCGGCGTCGACGAGGTGCTGATCGACAATTGCGAGATCAGCGGCAGCTGCAAACATAGCCTGCAGCTGGAGCGCTGCGGCGGCAGGATCGAGCGCAGTCACATTTCGGGGGCTGCCCAATCCGGACTTTACGCGGTGGATTCCACCAACCTTTCGGTCACCGGCAATACGATCTCGGATTGCGGCAATGGCGGCATCCTGGTGCATCGCTGGAAGAAGGCGGAGGACGGCACGGTTGTCTCCGGCAACCGCATTTCCAACATCCGCGCCAATGACGGCGGCACCGGCCAAAACGGCAACGGCATCAATATTTTCCGCGCCGACGGGGTGATGGTGGTGAACAACCACATCTCCGACTGCGCCTTTACGGCGATCCGCGCCAATTCGGCCTCGGATATCCAGATCAGCAGCAACCAGTGCCGACGCTCCGGTGAGACGGCGATCTATGTCGAATTCGCCTTCGAAGGCGCCGTCGTTTCCGGCAACATGATCGACGGGGCGGCAAACGGCATCTCGATCGCCAATTTCGACGAGGGCGGCCGGCTGGCGAGCGTTACCGGCAATGTCGTGCGCAACCTGACGCTGCGCGGCCCATACCAGCATGAGGTCGGTTTCGGCATCGGCATCGCGGCGGAGGCCGACACGCTGATTTCAGGCAATGTGATCGAGGGCGCGCCGCGCTGGGGGCTGCAGATCGGCTGGGGTCCCTATCTGCGCAACGTCGTTGTGACAGGCAATGTGGTGCGCAAGGCCCCGGTCGGTTGCGCCGTCTCGGTCGCCGACGGCACCGGGACCGCGGTCATCACCGACAACATCTTCCAGGAGATCACCGAAGGCGCGGTTTTAGGCTTCCAGTGGGAGAAGAAGGTGTCCGGCGAGATGGCAGGCGGCGGCTCGCCCTATGCGCAGCTGACCGTGGAGCGAAACCGCGTCTCCTGAAGGCCATCAAAAGCTTTCATCATCCCATCAGCCACAAGGACTTTTCCCACGCCGATCCGGCATTTACGGTCTCTCGGACACATCGAGGGGATATGGACATGCTGACAATCTACGGAGTCTATCGATCGCGCGCCTCACGCGTCTATTGGATGGCGGAGGAGCTTGGGGTCGAATTCCGCTCGGTGCCAGTGCTGCAGGCAAGGCGGCTCGCAGATCCGCTATCTCAGGATGCGCCGCTCAACACGCATTCGCCGGAATTCATTGCCGTCAACCCGATGGCGCAGATCCCCAGCATTCGGGACGGCGACCTCGTGATGCACGAGTCACTGGCGATCAATCTTTACCTCGCCCGTAAATATGGCGGACCGCTTTCCGGCCAAACCGTCGAGGAAGACGGATTGCTGACGATGTGGACGATCTGGGCGGCTGCGGAGGTCGAACCGCACACGGTGAAGATCGTACTCACCTATGATAACGGGCTTGAAAACAGCGAAGGTGGCCAACAGACGATCGCGGTTTCCTGCCGCCCGCTGCGCAGGCCGCTGGCGGTTCTCGAAGGCCACCTCGCCGGCCGGCAATGGATCGTCGGCGACCGTTTCACCGTTGCCGATCTCAACATCGCCGAGGTGCTGCGCTACGCCCAGAGCGAAGAGGCGCTTTTCCAGGCGCATCCGAATATCAAAGCCTGGATCGAGCGCTGCCAGTCCCGCCCGGCCTATAAGGCGATGCAAGCAACACGCAGCAAGGAGCCGATCTAAAGCGCGGCGCACCGAATTGCGTCCATTGGATACGTCGGCCACGAGGCCTTAAAGTGGATGTCGTCTATGATCGAACGAATTTTAGAGCATCCTCGACGCTGCGTATGAATATCGAGGTGGTGTCGTCCGGCTTCTGACAACGTCCGCGCTGCTTCAAGCGTTGCCAATCGCGGGTCTCAGCCAAGCCACATCGATCAGGGCAGCTGCCAGCGCTTCGGCTTCACCGGCAAAGACACGATCGGAGTGACCACCGATCGGAAACCAGCCGCGCGCGTCCTCGACGTCTCGACGGAATTCCTCGAAGCCGACGGTTCCATCCGGCCGCCGAAATATATCGACGCAGCGGTCCGCGCCCTGATCGTTGATCGAGCGCAGGACTTTGTTCACATGCGCCATGAGCGTTTCTCCCATCCTGGAAACATTCACTGAGGCTGGTGGACGTGGTTCAATCCGTTGAATTACAACAAGATTTTGTTATCGAAGCCGATCGTCTCCAATTCCGGAGGCCACACTCGCCCTGATTAAGGATAGTCCATTGCTTGCCCGCCTGTCACCAGTTGCCGGCAATGATGAAGCCGTCCGGTTCGATGGCAGCGAACGGCCCGGAGTTCTGGCGCTCCGCGAGATTGAAGTCCATCCTGGTCGGGGGAAAAATCACCTCATGAACTCACTGCCTAGGTCTGAGGATTATCGAAAGAGCGCCAGCGTGCCGGCCATTTCCTCACGGATCCAGGCCTTGAAATCCTTGACCTTCTTTGGCTCGCGCGTGCCTTCGGCGGTGACGAAGTAGTGGCCGAAGCCGGTCGGCGCGCGAATGCCGAAGGGGGCGGCGAGCCGGCCTTCGGCGAGCGCAAAGGCGGCAAGGGTCTGCCAGGCCAGCATGACGCCCTGCCCTGCAATCGCCGCATCGAGGCAGAGCGAGGCGTCGTTGAAGACGTGACGGGTCGAAAGCGTGGCACCTGATAGTCCGACCTCGCGCATCCAGACCTCCCAGGTGAACATGGCATGGCCATCGATGATGGCAGGCAGTTCGAGAATATCGGCAGGCTCTTTCAATTTTGCCGCCATCTCGGGCGAACAGACGGGAAAGACCTCCTGCTCCAACAGCAGCTCTGCCTTCACCTCCGGCCATTTGCCGGTGCCGACGCGGATACCGATATCGACGTCGCAGAGGGCCGGATTGACGAGATTGGTGGTTGCATCCAGCCGCAGCTTGATGTCGGGATGGCGCTCGGCGAAGCGATCCAGCCGGCAGACCAGCCAGCGGGCGGCGAAAACCGGCGCCACCGAGATGGTCAGGATGGTATCGTCCTTGCGGCTGGCGATCGACACCGCCGCCGAAAGACGGGCGAACCCCTCGTCGAGCGCCAGAAGCACCGGCCGGCCGGCTTCGGTGGCGATCATGCCCCTGGCGGTGCGCTCGAAGATCACCTGACCAAGCTGGGCTTCGGCCTTGATGACCTGCTGGCTGACGGCGCCGACCGAGACGCCGAGTTCGTCGGCGGCGGCCTGGAGCGAGCCGAGACGACCGACGGCCTCCAGCGCGCGCAGGCCGTTGAGATGGACCATGTTCAAGTTCTTCATATAGCTTTTCTATAGCGGCGCCGCATTAATCTCAATTGAAAAACTGCCTGTTGAGGCCGACATTGCAAGCATAGGCAATCCATTCGAACGCAGGACGTCAGCGGATGGGATGGCTCAGCAGGCGCCAGCCGMCATTGATCATCCTTCTGCGCTACTGAGAAAGCGAGGCATGCCATGTCTTTGTTGAAGTTTTTCTTCACCCCTGTTCGGCAGGTGGCAAGCGCGGAAATTGCCCCAGCCTGGAAGGATGATCCGCTGCGGCATCCCGAGGTCGAGCGCATGTCGATGCGCGAAATCGCCGATCTGCCGCTTGGGATGCAGACCGGCTTTCAGGCAGAGGGCAAGCCGCCGCTGGCGAAATGCGCGTGAAGATATGGTAGGTTCGCCCTGGCAGAAAGGGCGGAGCAATGGCCGACGACGTCGATGCGATCTTCGAACGCCTGAAGCGGCTGGCGGCGGAAGCCGGCCTGCCTGATGTCGAGGAGAGCACCTCGTATGGCAATCCGGCGCTGAAGGTCGGCGGCAAGAGTTTTGTCGCGGTGAAGAATGCCGAGACGATCGTGATCTCGATTTCGCTCGACGACAAGGATCACCTGCTGGAGATGGCGCCTGACGTCTATTTTCAAACCGATCATTATGTCGGCTGGCCGCATCTGCCGGTGCGCGCCGCCGTGATCGGCGACGAGGAACTGCGGTTGCGACTGATCGGCGCCTGGCTGTTCCGGGCGCCGAAGAAGCTTGCCGCAGGTTTTAACGGTCAGGCCCGGTCGTAGGCCAGCGCCCGCTGGACGGCGGGGCGCAGCAGCATGCGGGCGTGGTGGTCGCTCGCCTTTTCGAACCGGGCGGGATCGACGCCGTCCGATGGCAGCCAGTCGGTCATGACGAAGAGATAGGGATCGGCGAGCGAATAGGCCTCACCCATCACCCATGGGCCTTCGAACATCGTCTGCTCGATCAGCGTGAAACAATCGGCCATATTCTCAGGCACCTTGGCCTTCATCGCCTCGATTGCCGCCGGCTCGTCGGCCCAGCGCGAGCCGCGCGGGCGATGGGCATGGTTCACATGCACGGTCGAGCAGATATAACTGTTAAAGGACTGGAGCCTGGCAAATTCGAAGGCATCGTCAAGCGGCGCCAGCTTGGCGGCCGGCGCGCTCTGAGCGATATAAGCCAGGATCGCCGGCGTTTCCGTCAGCACGCCATAATCGGTGACCAGTGCCGGCACCCGGCCCTTCGGGTTGATCTTCAGATAGTCCGGCGAACGCTGCTCGCCATCGCGGAGGCTGATCTTCTTCGTTTCGAAGGCCAGGCCGGATTCTTCCAGGGCAATAAGGCTTGCGAGCGCGCAGGTTCCCGGCGCGTAATACAGTGTCAGCATGGTTCTCGACTCCCTTTCGGCAAGGGTTATAGCGTAGCGGTCGGTGCGCCGGAACTGGGGAGATTGGGTTTTGATCGTCCGTCGAGACAAGGGTGGGTGCGCCGAGTGTGAGGGCATAATAGATGTGTCGTGTGGCCCCCTCATCCGACGGGTCGGTTGAGGGGGTGAGCGATAAAGCTGCGAATGCATTGAGTGTAGCAAAGGGCAAAGCGCGGGCGCAGCAATCCGCTCAGCCGCAGCCCGGCACATCCTCCAGCCTGTGCCAGACCGGAATGCCGCGTTCCCTGGCGATGCGCACGTCGTTGTCAGCTCCCTTGGAATCGCCCGGCAGGCGCAGCACGCCCTCGCAGAGCTGCAGCAGCCGGCCGGCGACCGGGTGGAAGATCTCTTCGTAGAGCGCATCGCCGACCGACCGGCCGCCGGCGGCATGCCAGATCGGCAGCGCCACCCATTCGCCGATCATCGGCACGTGGCCCGCCTCAAACAGCGCGTGCGAGGGTTCTTCCAACCGCTTCAGGTTGGCGGCCATCTTTTCCGGGTCGTCGCCCGTTCCGGACCGATAGGGCCCGGCAATCAAAATCAACATGATCCACTCCTTCGCTCCGCTTCTGCGTGAGCACTCCCGGCCTCATGCACGGGATTTCGTGAAAATGCACGATATTTCTTGAATGTCGAGTCATTTCGTGCAATATCGGGCTATTATGTTTAATTTCGTGCAGAGAGACGATGCTGACAACGCAACGCAAGACCCTCATTCTCGACATCCTGCGCCGTGACGGCCAGGTGATCGCCAAGCGCGTCGCCGAGGATTTCGCCCTTTCGGAAGACACGATCCGGCGGGACCTCAGGGAAATGGCGGCGGAGGGGCTGCTGAAACGGGTGCATGGCGGGGCGATGCCGCTGGCGCCTGACCTGCCTGACTTCACCGCCCGGCGCAGCGTCTCGTCACAGATCAAGGCACGGCTGGGAGCAGCGGCGGCGGCGATGGTCAAGCCCGGTCAGATGATCTTCCTCGATGGCGGCACGACGACGGCGGAGATCGCCCGGCATTTGCCGCGCGACTTGCCGCTGACGGTTGCGACCCACAGCCCGACGATCGCCGCCGAGCTGGAACACCACCCGACGGCCGAGGTGATCCTGACCGGCGGACGGCTCTACAAACATTCGATGGTGGCGACGGGCGCAGCGGCGGCAGCGGCGATCTCGCAGCTCCGCCCCGATCTCTTCTTCCTCGGGGTGACGGCGGCGCATCCCGTGCACGGGCTTTCCACCGGTGATTTCGAGGAAGCGGCGATCAAGCGGCACATCGCCCGGTGCTCGGCCGAAACGCATGTGCTGCTGACCGAGGAGAAGTTCGACCTCGTCTCACCCTGCCCAGTGCTTGGCATTTCCGAGGTGGCGGGGCTGATCGTGCCCATGGAGGTGACCGCCGAACGGCTGAAACCCTATCGCGATCTCAACGGCGCAATCGCCGCAGCATGATGGTGCTGCGGGAGGGCTGCGGTGCTGCAGCATGCGGCAAGAGACTTGCGGCAAGGGCCGCGATGAAGGCCGCCAACACGGCATAGGCCGGCGCCATGCTGCCGGTTCCAATGGTGAGCACCGTCTGCAGATATGGCTGCGCCAACGCGATGACGATGGAAAGTGCCGGCATGTCGAGCAGGGTCCCGGCGATCCGAGAGAGTTCCGGCATGAAGGCTGCGCCAGCAAGCGCGCCGTAAACCGCCGTCAGGCGGAGTGTAAGGCGCAACGGCACCGAGGCTGCAAGCGGCAGCATGTCGCCATCCTCGAGGGCAAACATGAGATAGGCTGCGAAAGCCGCCAGAAACAGGAAGGCGACGGGCAGTGCGGCCAGGGTAGCGGATTGCGTCAGCGCCGCCGCATCCGCCGCCAGGAAGAGCAGGATCGGCGTGGAAGCGACGAACCAGATGGCGACGATCGGCCCCCAGAACCAGATGAGCGAGAGAGCGTGAAGACGGAGCAGCGTCGCCATGAAGAGCACGCCGATCGCGGTCCAGATGCAGGCGGGTTTGAGCACGCCCGATATCAGCCGCAGGGCCGGCTCGCAGGTCCCGGCCATCTCGCCGCAGCCGGACAGCTGGATCGTGAGCCAGGTGATATAATCGAGGCTCAACGTAGCGAACATGAAGATGCCGATGCCCATCAGCATCCACCAGAGATAGCGGCCTGCAAACATGCCCTGCCCTCACGGCTTCCAGGACTGTGCTCACGTCGCTGCGAAAGGGTGCATCCGCGATCGCAGGACGTACCCCTTTATATTAGGCAATTCTTATTTTTCTAATAACTTATGTAAGCAAGCTCGACTCATCCGCCAAGGCGGAAGTGACCCTGACATCGCCGACATGGATGCCGTTCCAATTGCGCATTGGCTTCGTGGCATGGGCGATCAGGGCCGCATGCACCTCGCTCTCCGTCTCGAAGAAGCGGGCGAGGGTTGCCGCCACCATGGCTTCGGCGGCGCGGGTCGTGCCATCCTCGCATTTCAGCGCGATGGCAATGCCCTTTTCCGGGATGGCGGCGCAGAAGACGCCTTCGGCGCCTGTTTTGCAGAAGATACGGCCGGGGGCGATCTGCATCAGTTCCGTGCAGGCGCGGCCGGAGCCCGCGACATAGAAGGGCTCGGCCATGCAGGCCTCGATCAGTCGGCGGGAGGCCTTGGCGCGCAGCGGTTCGAGGCCGGTGCCGGTCGCCATTTTCGCAAAACCGTGGGCAAGGCTCTTGAGCGGCACGGCATAGGTCGGAATCGAGCAGCCGTCGGTGCCGCAGCTCTCGGCGCCGAGCACGGCGCCGGTCAGGCTTTCCATCGCCGCGCGGATCTCGACCTGCAGCGGGTGCTGATAGCCGACATAGCCCTTCGGATCGAGGTCCTGATGACAGCAGGCGCAGATGAAGCCGGCATGTTTTCCCGAGCAATTGTTGTGCAGCGCGTTCGGTGCCTCGAGCGTGCGGGCCTGATGGATCAGGGTCTTCTGATGGAACGACCAGTGGGCGCCGCATTCCAGTGCCTCGGCGTCGCGACCGGCGCGCGACAGCATGGAAGCGGCCAGCGCCACATGCTCGTCCTCGCCACTGTGCGAGGCACAGGCCAGCGCCAATTCCTTGTCGCCGAAGCCGTAGGCATCGGCAGCACCGCTCTCGACCAGCGGCAGCGCCTGCATCGCCTTGCAGGACGAGCGCGGGAAGACCGCGGCCTCGATGTCGCCCAGCGAGAAGACAAGCTTGCCGTCGCCATCGACGACAGCCACCGCGCCACGATGGCGACTTTCGACGAGCAGGCCGCGGGTGACTTCGACGGTGACGGGATTGGTCATGAGCTCTCATCCGGATGCTGGCGGGTTGCGCAGTCCATAACGCGTCACGCGGCGAAAGCCAACGGGGTTGACGTGGCGTCGGGGTTTAGGCGGCTGCGCGGGTGCCTGCTGATAGTGCACCGGCTCTATGGGTGGCTGGACATCACCGCATATTCCGCCGTCCCAGCCCTTGAGTTTAGACGGCTCGAGACGTTATGCCTTGCAACCCAATTCACAATCCGAGGAATTGTTTTGCAATCGGGCATATCTATCACCGAGTCCACGTTGTTGGCACTTTTCACGATTGTCTCTCTGAGCTTGGCGTGTTGGTTGGCACGCCAGCCCGCAAAGACGAGCGTCGGAATCACCCTTGGAGTCCTTCTTGGGCTGGTGTTGATATACACCACCTCAGCGCTCGTCGCTTTTTTGGCAAATGTTCTTCCCTTCGGGCAAATCGACTTCTGGCTCTCGAATTTGGTCGCGAAATTCTGAAATAGGCATTCAGCCCCCTTGCAGGCTTGAACGCGATCACATCGTCCAAACATTCATCACAAAAATTGACGAAGACGATCTAAAACTATCGTTTCTCTGATAGGTCCGATGCAGCTAAGAGTGGCGCATCAGGAACCGCCCCCATGCCATCCACTTTTTCCTTGATCCTTCGCGACAACAGGATCCGTATTCCGACCGTGACACTCGTCGCGCTCGCCTTCACCTATGCTTCGACCGCGCCCTACCAGTCGATCATCGGGATCAATGAACTCGGCTTGAGCAATGGCGCCTATTCGGCGCTGGTGTTCTTCTCGGCAATCGTCAACGTCACGACAAGCCTGACGCTCGGCATCTGGTCGGACAGGCTGAAAGAGCGCCGGCCGCTGGTGCTGGGGCTTTGCGTCGCCGGCATGCTCGGCTTCGGGTCGATCGCGATCTTTCATAGCCCCATGGTCTTCATCTTCTCCACGCTGCTGCTGGTACCGATGAGCAATTCCACCTATTCGCTGCTGTTCGCCAGCCTGCGCGCCAGGACCAATCAGATGGACCGTGGCCAGGGGGCGGCGATCACCGCAACCGTGCGGGCGCTCTTTTCCGGCTCATGGGCGCTGGCGCCGGGGTTGATCGGCCTCTATCTCGTCAGTTCGCCGTCGATGACGCCGGCCTATGGGATCGCGGCATTGGCAAGCTGCACCTGCTTCTGCCTGTATTTCTTCTTCGCACCCCGAAATGGCGCCGCCGGCCCTGCCCCCGATCACGCCGGGTTCTTTGCTTCGCTGAAACGGATTCTTGTGCCGCATGTGCTGTCGCGCGTTATCGTCATGGCGATGCTGTTCGGGCTGCAGCGGCTGAACAGCATGCTCTTGCCGCTGATCATCACCCATGCGGCCGGCGGCACCGTCGTCGAGGTCGGCTTCATGGCAGGTTTGACGGCGCTGCTCGAGATGCCGTTCATGATGATGTGGGGCTTTGCGCAGCGCCACTTCCGGACCGTGCATGTGCTCGCCTTCGGCGCGCTGATCTACTGCGCCTATCTGCTACTGCTTGGTTTTGCTTCCGCGCCCTGGCACATCTATGCACTACTCCTCCTCAATGCCTGCGGGGCGGCAGCGATCCTCAGCGTGCCGATCACCTATCTGCAGGACCTGATCGCGGACCGACCGGGGCTTGGAACCTCGCTGATCTCGCTGAACACTTTCATTGGGACCGGTATCAGCGCCGGCCTCTTCGCTTTCGGCACCGCGATCACCGATTATTCCGGCACCGCCTTTGTCGGCGCGGCCGCGGGTCTCGCATCGATCGGAGTGCTGCTCTATCTCGAAAGCAACTGGCGGCAGGCGCGGCAGCCGGCGTGAACCGCCAGCCGGTTGCCAGCGATATCGGTCAACGCGGCATGATGCGATAGGCGCAGCGGCGGGCGCCGGCGAGGATGTGTTCGCTGCGCTCGATATCGGCGCCGAGGACGGCGCGGAAGGTTTCGAGTTCGGAGCGGCAGAAGCCGGCGCAGGCGGTGGCGGCGGCGCAGATCGGGCAGTGGTTTTCGACCAGCATGAAGTAGCCATCCGCCTCCTGCCAGTGATCGGCCATATAGCCCTCGCGGGTGCGGATGCCGGCAAGGGCCTCGACGCGCGAGGCAAGGTCATGCGCCTCGCTGAGTTCCTGCCGATAGCGCTGCAGCGTCTCGGCCTCGCGGGCGGAGATGACCGTATCGAGGGCTGCGGCCCCGAGCTGTTCGACGAGCGTGCCAAGGAGATTTGCCGTCAGCTCGGCATGGCCATCCGGAAACTGGCGGTTGCCGCTGGCCGTGAGGTGCCAGAGCTGGCGCGGCCGGCCCCTGCCCGCGGCGGCAACGGTGACCGGTTCCACCAGCCCCTCCTCCGCCATCTTCGACAGCTGCTGCCGGGCGGCTTCGCCTGATATGCCGAGCGCATCGCCGATCGCGGCGGCAAGCTGCGGGCCGTCGGTCTTTATCAGGATCAGGATCCGGTTGGCTGGGGACTGGCGCATATTTTCCAAGTCAAGTCTTGTTTTAATCAAATCGGCATGCAATTTTCCAATTTATAACTTGGAAAATAATCCTTCGCCAGTAAAAATCTCGGGGTCCTCCCATGTCGAATATCGACCAGACTGCAGCCGTCCCGAATTCCAGCTCGGTCTTCCGCCTGTTCCTGCCCGAGCACCTGCCGGCAACGCTGATGCTGGCCGGCGGCGTGACGCTTTATGCTGTGGAGAGCTACATCATGGCGACGATCGCGCCTTCGATCGTGCGCGATATCGGCGGGCTCGCGCTGTTTTCCTGGGTTACCAGCCTGTTCGTCGCCGCCGCCGTGCTCGGCTCGATCTTCGTCGCCATGCGGCCGCGCGGCATCGGGCTTCGATCCGTCTATGTGATCGCGGCACTTGTCTTCGGCGTCGGCAGCCTGATTGCCGCAGCCGCACCGTCGATGCCGGTGGTGCTGATCGGACGCGCGGTGCAGGGTCTGGGAACTGGCGCGCTGGCAGCGCTCGGCTATGCCTTCATCCGCTTCGTCTATCCCGAGCCCCTATGGCCGAAGGCCTCGACGCTCTATGCGGCGATCTGGGGCGTGGCGACCGTCATCGGACCGACGCTCGGCGGCTTCTTTTCTTCGGGCCACACCTGGCGCTACGCTTTCATCGTGCTGGTGCCGCTCGGGCTGTTGATGGCATTCCTGGCGCCACGGCTTCTGCCCGAGGTCGAGGACGACCGCGAGCAGGAGAAGACCCCGGTTGCCCAGATCGGACTGCTGCTTGCGGCCGTGCTGATGGTGAGTGCGGCCGGCGCGATCGAGACAACAGGCGCGAAAGCGGCGCTGATTGCGGCCTCGGTCATCGCGGTGGCAACCATGCTTCTCATCGAGCGGAAGAGCCCGAACCGGCTCTTGCCGTCCGGCGCTGTCAGCCTTTCCCAGCCGATTGCACGGGTCTACCTGGCGATGCTCGCCATGACCGTCGTCCTCGTCAGCGACGTCTTCATTCCCTATTTCCTGCAGACCCTGCATGGGGTGGCGCCACTCCTATCGGGATATCTCGTCGCACTCGTCGCCCTCGGCTGGACGTTTGCGGCCTTCCTCAGTGGCTCTTGGACCGGCAGGCCGGCTTACCGGGCAATCGTCATTGGTGCCCTTATCGAGACGGCGGCGACCGCTTCGCTCGCGATTTTCCTCGCGAGCGACAATCCGGAGGGGCATATGCTTTTCATCGTGCCGGCGGCGATCGGCATGTTCATGATGGGCTTCGGCATCGGTCTCGGCTGGGCGCATCTGGTCGCCATGGTCCTGAGGCTCGTTGCCGACAACGAACAGGACAAGGCCTCTTCGGCGATCCCGACGATGAGTTCGCTCGGCGGCGCCTTCGGTGCGGCCTTCTCAGGCGTCATCGCCAATGGCGCCGGCCTCGTCGATCCGGGCGGCATATCAGGCGCGCTTTCGGCGGCGCACTGGCTCTATCTGCTGATGGCGCTGCCGGGTGTTCTCGCCGTCGGCGTGTCGCTGACATTATCGCGCCGCGCGTCTTTTTAAACGCGCAGCATGACCTTGCCGACATGGCTGCCGCCTTCCAGCAACCGGTGGGCTTCGATAACCTCTTCGAAGGCAAAGACCTTGTGGATGACGGGGGCGATGGTGCCGGCTTCCAGCAGCGGCCAGACCTCGGAGAGCAAGTCGTCGCGGATGGCGCGTTTTTCTTCTGCCGTGCGCGGCCGCATGGTGGAGCCGGTGACCGTCAGCCGCTTGACCATGATCGGCGAGAGATTGACCTTTTCGGCGATCGCGCCGCCGAGGAAGGCGATGATCGACAGGCAGCCGTCCTTGGCCAACGAGCCGATGTTGCGCTCGAAATAGGAGGCGCCGATCATGTCGAGGATGATATCGACGCCGTGGCCGGTCTCGGCCTTGATCACCTCGGCGAAATCCTCGGTCCTGTAGTTGATCGCGCGTTTGGCGCCGAGCCTCTCGCAGGCCTCGCATTTCTCCTTCGAACCCGCCGTCGCGTAGACTTCAGCGCCGAAGGCGAGGGCGAGCTGGATCGCCGTCGTGCCGATGCCGCTGGAGCCGCCATGGATCAGCACCGTTTCGCCTTCCGTCAGCCCGGCCATCTGGAAGAGGTTGGCCCAGACGGTGAAGAAGGTCTCAGGCAAAGCGGCCGCCTTTACCGCGTCATAGCCCTTGGGAAAGGGCAGGATCTGGCCTGCCGGCAGCAGGCAATATTCGGCATAGGCGCCACCATTGGCGAGCCCGCAGACCTTGTCGCCGACGCCATAGCCGCTGACGCCGGGGCCGACGGCAACGATTTCGCCTGATAGCTCCAGACCGAGGATCGGGCTCGCATCCTTGGGCGGGGGATAGCTGCCCTGGCGCTGGGCAATATCGGGGCGGTTGACGCCGATCGCCTCGGCGCGCACCAGAACCTGCCCGTCTTGCGGTACGGGAAGCGGTCGCTTGCCGATCGTCATCACCTCGGGCCCGCCGAAGGACGGCAGATCGACGAAACGCATTTCCTGAGGCAATGGCATGACCCGGCTCCTCCCTGGAGCAGTTCAGCTTTTGGTGGAAGTGCGCGGAACCGCTCTGGCTTTTTGTCTAAAACACAGGAAGTAAATCAGCCCCGCAGGCTTGGGAAGACTTGATGTGGCAGAGGCGTCAATTCGCCTCGCCCACTGCATAAGTGCTACAGCGTCCTTTGCGCATCTAAAATGACGCGCGGCGCTGTAGGAGATGGAAGACCAGGCCTCCCTCGCTGTCCTTGGCGGCCGACTTGATGATGGCGATTTCGGCGCTGACGCGGTTGATATCGTCGATGACGAGTCCTTCCGGCAGTTCGATGACACCGATCGAGCAGCGCATCAGCGGGAACAAAGCTTCGGCGCCGGTGCGGTCGTGACCGAGGATGCGGCCGGCGGCGCGATCCTCGTCGGAATAGAGGTCCCGCACGTCGTCATGGAAATCGCTGATCAGCCGCTCGAGGATTTCCGTCAGCTCTTCCTTGGTCCAGCCGACGACGCCGATGAAGAAATCGTCGCCGCCGACATGGCCGAGGAAATGACGTTCGGCGAAGAAATAGCGGCGCATCAGCGCGGCAAACAGCGAGATCGCGTGGTCGCCGAGATGGAAGCCATAGGCATCGTTGAACGGCTTGAAATTGTCGAAGTCGCAATAGCAGAAGTGGCGAAGCGCATCGCCGTCGCGGCCGGACTGACGCATGAAATCGCGGATGGCACGATTGCCCGGCAGGCCGGTCAGCGGGTTCTGGTCCTGCGCGGTCTTCAGCTGTTTCTCGTTGATGACCTTGATCAGCGAGGCGGCGGAGACGACACCGGCATAGCGCATATTGTCGGTCAGGATCAGGCAGTTGCTGCCTTCCATATTGGCGAAGATGGCCATCAGTTGCTCGGCGTCGCTGTCGAGGCCGACGATCGGCGCCATCCCGACGAAATGCGAGATGCTGCGCTCGTACATCTTGTTCTTCAGGAGATCGCGGCCGAAGGGCTGGTAGATATATTCCTTGAGGTGATGCTCGTGGATGATGCCGCGCGGCTCGTCATTGGCGTTCAGGACAGGAAAGAAGGCCTGGCGCGGATTACGCCGGAAGAGTTCGAAGACGCTGTCGATGCTGTCATTCTCATAGACCGTCGGCAGCAGCTCGATCTGCTTGCGGATGAGGATTTCGTCGAGCGACTGGCTGCCCCGCTTGCTCTTGCCGAGCTCCTGCAGGTGCGGGTAGGACGGCGCCAGCTCTGATATATGCGTCGTCGGGCGGGAGATAAACCAGCCCTGGACGAGGTCGACGCCATATTCGCGGCAGGCGATGAATTCGGCCTCGGTCTCGATGCCTTCGGCGATGACGCGCGTGCCGAGCACATGGGCAATGTTGACGATGCTCCTCAAGAGATGGCGCTTGCGGGGGCTGCGGTCGATCTCGGCGACGAAATGGCGGTCGATCTTGAGATAATCGACGGCATAATCGCAGAGCAGCTTTATCTCGCCGTGGCCGACGCCGAAATCGTCGATCGCCAGTTTGAAACCGGCCTTGCGCAGCCTGGAAACGAGGCCGGAAAATTCCGGCACGCTGGTATTGTCGAAACGCTCGGAGAATTCGAAGCAAACGGAAGACGGCGGAATATTCGCCTTGCGCAGATGCTGCAGCAGGCTGACGACCAAGTGTTCTCCATGCGGGATCAGCCGGACATCGAGATTGAGGAACAGCGTCGAGGTGGAGAAATTCGATAGCGTCGCGAATTTGGCGAGCGCGCGGCTGGCGACCATCTGTTCGAGCTGCAGCAGCTGGCCGGCCTGGTGAGCCTCGTCGAGGATTTCGAGGGGCGTATCATAACCGATGCGTTCCTGGCCGCGCATCAGGGATTCGTAGCCGAAAACCGTGCCGGTGCCGGCCTCGACGATCGGCTGGAAGGCATTCTCGACCACGAGCTTGGCAAGGGTGACGATCTGATCGCTGGCGTAGCGGCGCAGAACATCCGGCGCGACGGTGGCAGCCAAGGACATGCTGGTCTTCATTGTGGGCCGATCTCCACTGTGACTTGTTCTTTTTCGTCCGGAACATGCCGCAGAAGGATCAATGAACTCTTTCGCCAGTGTGAAAGTTTTATGAAACGCGCAAGAGCATCCTGCGCGTTCCGCGTTCATTCAATTTTTCCAATGCAATCAAATGCTTGTTCAGGCGGAGCGACGGCGCTCCGCCTCGTGATCGGCGAACATGTCGGCGACGCATCTGCCGCCGGATGGAGCGCCGTCGTCAAGAATATCGTCCCGGAACTCATTGAGCTTGCGGGCGGTATCCCAGAGGCGGAGCGCCTCGCGGACGACCTCACTGCTCGAGGCATAGCCGCCATTGTCGACGGCGGCGCGGATGCCCGCTGCCTGTTGCGGAGAGATGGAAACGGTGACCATCGGCATGAACTTCCTCCCTTTTCTGATCAGGCAGAACCCTGCCTCTGGGGGACGCATGACCATTTTCAGCATTCTCGGCGATCTCGCCGGTGCCTTGGTGCATTCGCACTCAGACCGTTCACTTGACTTAGGACCGGTCTGTAACCCGTTAAGTCTAATCCCCTGTCATAGTCTTGTCAAAAAAGAACGGTCAGCGGCATCAGTTTCGACTGCGGATGCCGAGGCTGAAGGCAATCATTGTCGAGCCCTGGACGATGAGATCGGCGGCGAGGAACAGGCCGAGGATCCACAGGCTGTTCACCGGCCAGCCGAGCGCGATGACGAAACCGGCAAGAGCGGTGATGACGCCACTTGCGACGATCCAACGCCAGCCCTTGGTGGGCTTCATGCGCATGCCGACCCAGGTGCGGAAGACGCCGGCGATGACCAGTGCGAGCGAGAGAAACAGCGTCAACGCCGCCGAGGTCAGGATCGGATTGACGAAAGCGCAGATGCCGGCAAGCACATAGAGCAGGCCGCTCAGTATCCAGAACAGCACATGATCCCAGCCGCGCACCTGGAAGGCATGGACGAGATAGATCACCCCGCCGAACAGCATCAGCATGCCGACATAATAGACCGAAACGACGGTGGCGAGCATCAGATTGCCGAGCGCGATCAGACCGCAGACGAGCAACAACACGCCGAGGCCGGCAAACCAGATCCATTTCGACTGTAGCGAAGATGTCGGCGTTCCCTCGAAGACATCGGTCATGATGCACCTCCTGAGATTCTGAATATGTTGCAGCAATTTGACAGGGAAAGATCCGCGCCCAGTCAAATCGCGAAAGATTTTTATTGATTGATCAGTCAATCAAAAATAACCTGCCGCTGATTTCAAGGAGTGGTTTGTTGCCGAAAGTCGGAATGGAGCCGGTGCGCCGCAAGGCGCTTGTTGATGCAGCGCTGCGGGTGATCGGCGATCACGGCTCGCTTGCCGTCACCATGTCCGATATCGCCCGGCAGGCCGGCGTGTCGCCAGCCCTGGCGCATCATTATTTCGGCAGCAAGGAACAATTGCTGATCGAGACGATCCGCTCGCTTCTCCGACAACTGCGCAGCGATACGGTGGCGGCACTTAAGGCCGCCAGGACGCCGCGGGCGCGGCTTTCCGCCATCATCCGCGTCAGCTTCCACGCCGACCAGTTCGCGCCGGAGACAATTGCCGCCTGGCTTGCCTTTTACGCCGAAGCGCAGCGCTCGGAAGAGACGCGACGCTTTCTTGTGATCTATGCGCGGCGGCTGCGCTCCAATCTGCTGGCCGACCTCAAGGCGCTGTTGCCAACTGACGCCGCAGAACGCATCGCCGAAGGCGCTGCGGCGATGATCGACGGGCTTTATATCAGGCAAAGTCTGAAATCCGCGCCGATCGGCATTGAAGCCTCGATCGCGCTGACGGAAGATTATCTGAATGCGCTTTTGGCCACCGCCTCCCCCTCTCCCCGGAGCGAGAAGGGACGACCACATCGAACCACCCAAGGACAAATGACATGAAAGCCCAGCCGAAAGCCTCGCACTTCATCGACGGCGAATATGTCGAGGATACCGACGGCACCGTCATCGAGAGCCTCTATCCCGCGACCGGCGAGGTGATCGCCCGGCTGCATGCCGCAACGCCCGCGATCGTTGAACGGGCGATCGCGGCGGCCAAGCGCGCCCAGCCGGAATGGGCGGCGATGAGCCCGATGGCGCGCGGGCGCATCCTGAAGCGGGCAGCCGACATCATGCGCGAGAGAAACCGGGCGCTTTCCGAACTCGAGACGCTCGACACCGGCAAGCCGATCCAGGAGACTGTTGTCGCTGACCCGACCTCGGGTGCCGATGCCTTCGAATTCTTCGGCGGCATTGCGCCGGCCGGTCTCAACGGTT
This sequence comes from Rhizobium sp. P1_E1, assembly GCF_056406015.1. Lineage (NCBI taxonomy): Bacteria > Pseudomonadati > Pseudomonadota > Alphaproteobacteria > Hyphomicrobiales > Rhizobiaceae > Rhizobium > Rhizobium sp. P1_E1. Next base: position 26,098 of record NZ_JBFUAY010000045.1, read on the forward strand.
CGCAGATCCCGCTCGGCCAGGACTTTGCCTATACCAAGCGGGTGCCGCTCGGCGTCTGCGTCGGCATCGGCGCCTGGAACTATCCGCAGCAGATCGCCTGCTGGAAAGCTGCGCCGGCACTTGTCTGCGGCAATGCCATGGTGTTCAAACCGTCCGAGAACACGCCGCTCGGGGCGCTGAAGATCGCCGAGATCCTGCACGAGGCGGGACTGCCGAAGGGGCTCTTCAATGTGATCCAGGGCGACCGCGACACCGGGCCGCTGCTCGTCAACCATCCCGATGTCGCCAAGGTGTCGCTGACCGGCTCGGTGCCGACCGGCCGCAGGGTGGCGGCGGCGGCCGCCGGCAACCTCAAGCATGTGACGATGGAACTCGGCGGCAAGTCGCCGCTTGTTGTCTTCGACGACGCCGATCTCGATTCGGCGGTCGGGGGCGCGATGCTCGGCAATTTCTATTCGACCGGCCAAGTCTGCTCGAACGGCACACGCGTCTTCGTGCAGAAGGCTGTTAAGGCCGAATTCCTGAAGCGGCTGAAGGTCCGCACCGAGGCGATGCTGATCGGCGATCCGATGGACGAGGCGACGCAGGTGGGCCCGATGGTCTCCTGGGCGCAGCGCGAGAAGGTGATCTCCTACATCGAGAAGGGCAAGGCCGAGGGCGCGACGCTGATTGCCGGCGGCGGCATTCCGAACAACGTCTCCGGCGAAGGTTATTATGTGCAGCCGACGGTGTTTGCCGACGTCACCGACGACATGAGCATCGCCCGCGAGGAGATCTTCGGGCCGGTCATGTCGGTGCTCGATTTCGACGATGAGGACGAGGTGATCGCGCGGGCCAATGCCAGCGAATTCGGCCTTTCCGGCGGCGTCTTCACCGCCGACCTCACCCGCGCCCACCGCGTCGTCGACCGGCTGGAGGCGGGCACGCTCTGGATCAACACCTATAATCTCTGCCCGGTGGAAATCCCCTTCGGCGGCTCGAAACAATCCGGCTTCGGCCGCGAGAATTCGCTGGCCGCGCTGGAGCATTATTCCGAGCTGAAGACGGTTTACGTGGGCATGGGGCCGGTGGTGGCGCCTTATTGAAGAACATCTGGTGCCCCTCACCCTAACCCTCTCCCCGCTCGCGGGGAGAGGGGACGTGGCATACGGGGCGCTTAAGAATGCCGAAACGGTGCGGCATATCCCTTCTCCCCGCGAGCGGGGAGAAGGTGGCGGCAGCCGGATGAGGGGCAGGCTCTAGGAAAGACAAGACTATGCAAGCAGATTTCGTCATCATCGGCTCGGGCTCCGCCGGCTCCGCCCTCGCCTACCGTCTGTCGGAAGACGGCAAGAACAGTGTCATCGTCATCGAGGCGGGCGGCAGCGATTTTGGGCCGTTCATCCAGATGCCGGCAGCGCTTGCCTGGCCGATGAGCATGAAGCGATATAACTGGGGTTATCTGTCCGAGCCGGAGGCGAACCTCAATAACCGGCGCATCACCGCGCCGCGCGGCAAGGTGATCGGCGGCTCCTCGTCGATCAACGGAATGGTCTATGTGCGCGGTCATGCCGAGGACTTCAACCGCTGGGAGGAGCTCGGCGCCAGCGGCTGGGCCTATGCCGACGTGCTTCCCTATTACAAGCGGATGGAGCATTCGCATGGCGGCGAAGAAGGCTGGCGCGGCACCAATGGGCCGCTGCATGTCCAGCGTGGCGGCTTCACCAATCCGCTCTTCCGCGCCTTCGTCGAGGCCGGCAAACAGGCGGGCTTCGAGACGACGGAGGATTATAACGGCAGCAAGCAGGAAGGCTTCGGGCTGATGGAACAGACCATCTTCGGCGGCCGCCGCTGGTCTGCCGCCAATGCCTATCTGAAGCCGGCGCTGAAGCGGCAAAATGTCGGGATCGTCTATGGCTTCGCCCGCAAGATCGTGATCGAGGACGGACGTGCCACAGGCGTCGAGATCGAACGCAACGGCAAAGTGGAGGTGGTGAAGGCGAACCGCGAAGTGATCGTCTCGGCCTCCTCCTTCAACTCGCCGAAGCTCTTGATGCTCTCCGGCATCGGCCCCGGCCAACATCTGAACGACATGGGCATTACGGTGAAGGCCGACCGGCCGGGCGTCGGCGCCAATCTGCAGGACCATATGGAATTCTACTTCCAGCAGGTGAGCACCAAGCCGGTGTCGCTCTATTCCTGGCTGCCGTGGTTCTGGCAGGGCGTGGCCGGCGCACAATGGCTGCTCTCGCGCGGCGGGCTCGGCGCCTCCAACCAGTTCGAGGCCTGCGCCTTCCTGCGCTCGGCGCCGGGGCTGAAGCAGCCCGACATCCAATACCATTTCCTGCCGGTGGCGATCAGCTATGACGGCAAGGCGGCGGCGAAGAGCCACGGCTTCCAGGTTCATGTCGGCTACAACCTGTCGAAATCGCGCGGCAGCGTGACGCTGCGTTCGGCCGATCCCAAGGCCGATCCGGTCCTGCGCTTCAACTATATGAGCCATGCCGAGGATTGGGAGAAGTTCCGCCACTGCGTGCGCCTCACCCGCGAGATCTTCGGCCAGAGCGCCTTCAACGACTATCGCGGACCGGAGATCCAGCCGGGCGAAGGCGTGCAAAGCGACGAGGAGATCGACGCCTTCCTGCGCGAACATCTGGAAAGCGCCTATCACCCTTGCGGCACCTGCCGGATGGGCGCCAAGGACGATCCGATGGCGGTGGTCGACCCGCAAACGCGGGTGATCGGCGTCGATGGCCTGCGTGTCGCCGACAGCTCGATCTTCCCGCACGTCACCTACGGCAACCTGAACGGACCGTCGATCATGACCGGAGAGAAGGCGGCCGACCATATCCTCGGCAAACAGCCGCTGGCGCGCTCGAACCAGGAACCCTGGGTCAACCCGCGCGCGGCGGTGAGCGACAGATAGTCAGTGGTAGTCTTCTTCGCGGTGGTGACGGACGGCGAGGACAATGACGCTCGTTTCGCTCATCACTTTGAAAAGAATGACATATCCGGCGGAACCGAATGGTACGACGAGCTCGCGCAGCAAGGGATCATCCGCAGAGGCGCGTCTGGCCATTAGCGGGAAATCCTGAAGTATCATCAGAGCTTTTGGGATGGCGTTGATGGCACGTTCCGCCAAATCCGGATCACGTTCGATCAGGAAATCGGCGAGCCGATCCAGATCTTCATAGAAGGTCTGGGTATACTTTAGCTCGAAGGTCACTTCTGCTGCGCGGCTTTACGGGCTTTCGCCTTTTCAAGCTTTTTGCGCATCAACTCCTGAATGTCGTCCGTTGTATAAAACACACCGGTCCGCTCTGCGTCCGCCAAGCCGGCCAGACCCCGCGCGATGAACTCCGCTTGGGTCTTTCTATAATCGATCTGGCGGCGAAGAGAGTCCTCTATCAGCGACGACAAGCTCTCGCCTTCTTTGAGAACGCTTTCGGCGGCAGCGCGCAATTCAGGATCCACGCGAAGGGACGGGAGAGATGCCGTTTTCATGACGTTCCTCATGCGTTGCAATTGCAACGCAATGTGATGGATCATCGTGTTATATTCAACTCCCCTCCACCTGACGCAATTCATATGCGCCACGGTTGAGAAAATCGGGAGCGACCCCATCAGAGAAATCCGATCCAGCGTCCCGCCACAAGTGCGGCGATCCATGTCGCCGCCGACAGAGCCGCCGAAACTCTTATGGCAGGGCGAAGAATGCCGACCGTGGTTGCCGTTCGCCAACCCTGTCCAGCGTGCACCACCAGCACGTTGAGTATTCCGAAGGCAATCAGCCCGAGCTTGGCGAGGAAGGCGGGATTGGCGGCATATTCGACCGCCCGGACGCTGAAGAGACAGAAGCCGGTTAGAATAGCCGCGGCAAGGCCGACGCCGGCGGAGCGGGAGAGAAACGGGGCAACGACTTCAACAGGCAGCTTGCGGAAGAAGCCGGCGAGCTTGAGATCAAGCGGCAGGATGGCGCCGATGAGAAGACCGATCGCCAGGATATGGGCTGCGTTGACGAACATGTAGAGTGTTGCGGAGCGCCGGAGCGCGGCCGCAGGTGCCGTGGCTGACAGCCATTCGAGAATGTCGATCACAGCCCGGTTCGCCCAGAGGTCAGTTCGTCTTGATGCGATCGGGATAGATATCGTAGCGCTTCTCGCCGATGGTGAGGCGCACCGCCTTCATCCGCTTCTCCTTTGGATCCTGCGAACGGTTTCCAAGGGCCACCACCTGGTCGCCGGGCTTGGCGACACCTTCGACGAAGCCGGAGCGTTCCGTCTGGCGCGGATTGCCGAGCTCGACGAGCCAGACGCCGTCATTGGCGGTCGCGACGTTAAGGGTCGGATGCGGCCCGCCCATGGAGATTTTCTCGATGGTGCCGCGAAGCTCGATCTGATCCGCCTCTGCCCAGGACCAGCCGTGATGGGCCATTGCGCCGGTGGCGAAAGCCACAGAAAGCATGGCCGCAGCCACTAGAGTATTTCCGTTTTTCTTCGCACCACGGCAATGCTCTATCTCTTTGTTTTCACGCAATTCCGGACGCAAAACCGCTGAGCACTTTTGCTGGAATTGCTCTAGCCGCTGTGCTGAAATTATAGACATGATGTCCTCCCTACCCGTATTGACGGGCAGGTGGAGCATAAGAGCCGGAAGAAGAGGGATTTCACCAAATCTTGAAGAAAGATGCGGGCGTCAGTTCACCCTGATGCTCAGGCCAGCAGACGGGTGACTTCGGCGCTGTGCGCTGGGGCGACGGCATCGGCGATGGTCGTCGAGAACAGCACCTTGCGGGTGGCGTCCGCCACCTTGGCGAAGACGTGGCGGATCTGGCAGTTCTGTTCGCCGTCGCAATCGTCGCACCGGCGGTAGGCGGTGATCGAGAGGCATGGAAGCGGGGCGATCGGGCCGTCGATGATGCGCAGGATCTCGCCGAAGGTGATGGTGTGGGCGGGCTTGAGGAGGAGATAACCGCCCTGCTTGCCGCGGCGGCTGGCGACGACGCCGTGATGTTTCAGGTCGAGCAGGATCTGTTCGAGGAACTTCTTCGGGATCTTCTGCTGCGCCGCGATATCGGAAATCATCACCGGTTCGTCGGCATCGGCATCAGCCAAGACCGTGAGCGCCCGCAGCGCATATTTCGCCTTTTGCGTAATCATTTTTGACCATCGACACACACAGGCAGTGCGAATTTCCGCACTGCTACGGAAGTACTTTCACCTCTATGGCACAACCAGCATGAACGGAATTTGAACGCGCCGGAGAAAGCCTTGAGAGACAAGCGTTTTGGCCTTGTTTTTTGCTCTCGGCCAAGCTCTCTTAATCTATGCCAAAACTGCGCCTTCTGCACCATTTTCGGCATCACTTCAGATTTCGGATTGACAGGCTGCGTGTAACTCTACTATTTCTATAGACATTCGAGCTGCCGATGTGGATTTTCATCCGCAGGCGGCTGCTTTTCTGCATCGCGGCAGCTTCGGAGAGATATTTGCTCTTCCGGCCGCAGCTTTCGAAATCCCTTTTTCTGTCCGATCCCTGTGTGAACTGCGATACTCCGGTCAACAAAGGACAGGATTCTCATGACTGCTATCAATCCGATTGCGGAAGACGGGCCGATTGYGGAAGAAGGACCGATTGCGGAAGCCAAGGCGCTGAATGACAGACTGGCAGGCATCGACCTTGCCGGACGTCTGTCGTTGGTCTCAGGCCTCGGCGGCCGCGTGGTGTTCACAACGTCACTCGGCATCGAGGACCAGGTGATCACCGCCGAGATCGGCACGCACCGCCTGCCGATCGATGTCGCCACGCTGCAGACCGGCCGGCTGTTTGCCGAAACGCTGGCACTGATCGAAGAGACCGAAAGCCAGTACGACATTCGCATTCATCGTTACGAGCCCGAGAAGGCCGATATCGACGCCTATGCGGCGCAATACGGCCTCAACGGTTTCTACGAGAGTGTCGAAGCCCGGCATGCCTGTTGCGGCGTGCGCAAGCTGAAGCCGCTTGCACGGGCGCTCGAAGGTGCTGCGATCTGGATCACCGGCCTGCGCCGCGGCCAATCGGCCAATCGCGCCGAAACGCCCTTTGCCGAATACGACGCCGAGCGCCACCTGCTGAAGGTCAATCCGCTCGCCGACTGGGACCTGGAGGCGATCAAGGCCTTCGTTTCCGCAAATGGCGTGCCGGTCAATCCGCTGCACCAGCGCGGTTATCCTTCGATCGGCTGCGAGCCCTGCACCCGGGCGATCAAGCCCGGTGAGCCGGAACGCGCCGGCCGCTGGTGGTGGGAGCAGGACGAAACGCGCGAATGCGGCCTGCACGTCGCCGAAGAGGCCGCAGCGATCGCCGCACAGTAAATCACCTCACGGCTTTCCCAATCGGGGCGCGGCGACCACCGCAGCCTTGGGAAAGCCAACATTCCCGGGGAAAGCCACCGTTCCCGGGGAAAGCCAACATCAAGGAATTGTTTTGCGGCGAGCCGTAAACGACCGATAGCCTGGAGTAAAACATGCCCGATAGCCGTCCGGATACGGAACTCAGCAATCCGCAGAGCGCCAAGGCGCCGCTCGACCCGCATCTGAAAGCGCTGGAAAACGAATCCATTCACATCTTCCGCGAGGTTGCGGCCGAATTCGAGCGTCCCGTCATGCTCTATTCGATCGGCAAGGACTCCTCGGTGTTGCTGCATCTGGCGCGCAAGGCCTTCTATCCCGGCCGCGTGCCCTTCCCGCTGCTGCATGTGAATACCGGCTGGAAGTTTTCCGAGATGATCGCCTTCCGCGACGAGACCGCGAAGAAGTATGATCTCGATCTGATCGAGCACATCAATCCGCGCGGCAAGGCCGAAAACATCACGCCGTTTACGCATGGATCGGCTGCTTTCACCGACATCATGAAGACCGAAGGCCTGCGTCAAGCGCTCGATGCCGGCCAGTTCGATGCCGCTTTCGGCGGCGCGCGGCGCGACGAGGAAGCCAGCCGCGCCAAGGAGCGCATCTATTCCTTCCGCACGCCGGATCATCGCTGGGATCCGCGCAACCAGCGGCCCGAACTCTGGAACATCTACAACGGCATGATCCGCAAGGGCGAGAGCGTGCGCGCCTTCCCGCTGTCGAACTGGACTGAGGTCGACATCTGGCGCTACATCCAGGCCGAAGACATTCCGCTGGTGCCGCTTTACTACGCCAAGAAGCGGCCCTTCGTGGAGCGCGACGGCATGATGATCCTCGCCGAGGACCCACGTCTGGAACTGCTGCCCGGTGAGGTCCGCCAGGAAGGCATGATCCGTTTCCGCACCCTCGGCGACTTCCCGCTGACCGGCGCCATCCGCTCACAGGCCACCACCCTCGAAGAGGTGATTGCCGAACTCGAAATTGCAACGGTGTCCGAACGCCAGGGCCGCGCCATCGATCGCGACCAGTCCGGCTCCATGGAAAAGAAGAAGCGTGAAGGATATTTCTGAGATGACCGCAGCCCAAACCGCCGTCTCGGCCGCCACCGTCGTCAGCCTGCCTGCCGCCGAGCAGCAGAAAGCTCTGCGCGACTCGCGCCCGCTGCGCCTGATTACCTGCGGCAGCGTCGATGACGGCAAGTCGACCTTGATCGGCCGCCTGCTCTGGGACACCAAGGCCGTCAAGGAAGACCAGGCCGCCACCCTGCAGCGCGATTCCACCGGCAAGCAGAACGATCTCGGCCTGCCCGACTTCGCATTGCTGCTCGACGGCCTGCAGGCCGAGCGCGAACAGGGCATCACCATCGATGTCGCCTATCGCTATTTCTCGACCGACAAGCGCTCCTTCATCGTCGCCGACACGCCTGGCCACGAGCAATATACCCGCAACATGGCGACCGGTGCCTCGACCGCCGATCTCGCCATCCTGCTGGTCGATGCGCGCTTCGGCATTCTCGAGCAGACGCGCCGTCACGCGACGATCGCCTCGCTGCTCGGGATCAAGCAGTTCGTGCTTGCGGTCAACAAGATCGACCTCACGGGCTACGACCGCGCCGGCTTCGACAAGATCAGCCATGACTTCCGGGAATTTGCCCTGTCGCTCGGAGTCAAGCAGATCACCGCCATTCCGATGTCGGCGCTGAAGGGCGAAAACGTCGTCTATTCCGGCCAGGCCGCCATGCCCTGGTACAGCGGCCCAACGCTCGTGGAGACACTGGAGCTTGCCACCGTGCGCTCGTCGCAGACGGTCGGTTTCCGCCTTTCGGTCCAGCGCGTCTCGCGTCCCGGCGAAAGCTTCCGCGGTTATCAGGGCACGGTTGCCGGCGGCTCGGTCAAGCCGGGCGACAGCGTCATGATCCTGCCGTCGGGCATGGTCGCCAATGTCTCCAAGATCGTCACCTTCGATCTCGTCCGCAATGCGGCCGTTGCCGGCGACGCGATCACGCTGGTGCTCGACCGCCAGGTGGACGTTGCGCGCGGCGACATGATCGTCTCGATCGACGCCCAGCCGCAGGTCGGCCTTGCCTTCGACGCGCAGATCGTCGCGCTGCAGCCTGAGGGTATCGAGCCCGGTAAGCGCTACTGGCTGAAGAGCGGCAGCCGCCGCCAGCGCGTGCAGGTGCAGCCGCTCAGCCAGCTGGAACTGAAGACCGGCACCTGGAACGCCGCCCAGCGGCTCTACATGAATGCCATCGGCAAAGTCCGGCTCGTCTTCGACGAAGCGGCGATCTTCGACCCCTATGAGCAGAACCGGCTTTCCGGCTCCTTCATCCTGATCGATCCGGAGACCAACAACACGGTTGCCGGCGGCATGGTCACCGGCAAGCGCACCGAACTCGGCGGCCTCCACAATGGCGAAGCCCGCGTCATCCTCTCGCTTCCGGCCGATCTTGCCGAGCAGATCATGGCAAGCGAACTCTTCGCTAGCCGCAGCCATGAGGCCGAGGTGCGGCGCATGACGGCAGCCGAAGCGGCCGACCTCTGGTCGAGCGCTGCAAGCGATATCTGATCAGGGATAAGGGGCCAGCAAGTCTGGCCCCTCACCGAGGCCGAATCCGCTGCCTGCAGGGCCGGCGGATTCCCTGTCGAGCGGCAAAGAACCGATCAGAACCTGAGACTTTGCGATAGGGGCTTTCCGCTACGCGGCCCCACGCTGCTTGAACGCGAAATTGGCAGGTCCCCCCGCTCAATTTTCTGTGTCCGCCTCTACGGCCGCCAAAAAAACCAGAGTTTGCAGAAACCGGACTTTTTCAATTCACGATTCGCTGTTTAACGCTTGCCCGCAGGCCAATGTGGGGCCATTCTTAGATCGGATCCTGGCGGTGCGGTAAGACGAGAGGTCAGGCCTTGCAACGCTCAATCTCGACCTCGAAGCACGTGGCGCCTTTTCTCGACTGATCCCCGAGCGAGGAGGTTGTCCATGTCCACGCACTTTGTCGACCATCCGCTACAACCGGGCGACCGGGTCCCGAACGTTGTGTTTGATGCGATCTCTCGCGAGGGGAAGATCGCCCTTGATGATTTTCGCGGCCGCAGCCCGTTGTTGATAGGTTTGTTTCGAGGCCTGCATTGTCCGTTCTGCCGGCGCCATGTCGCGGCAATGGCATATCTCAACCCGATGCTGCGTGAGAAAGGCGTCCAATCCCTGGCGGTGGTCAACACCCCGGTCGAACGCGCGCGGCTCTATTTCCGTTACCATCCGATACCCGATCTTCTTGCTGCTTCCGACCCGGTACGGGCTTCGCACCAAGCCTTCGGCTTACGCGAGGTCGGGATCGACACTGTCATGGCGATACGGATCGATCTTCCGGGCGAGTTGCCCGAGCCTATGGGCGTGATGGCAATGGACGAATTTATCAACGAGAAGGAAGGATATCAGATTACGGAAGCCGATCAGCAGATGATGGCTGCCGACCACGGGCAGCTTGTCGGTCAGTTCCTCATCGACCGGGAGGGCATCGTACGCTGGAGCTTCACTGAAGTTCTGGAGGCTGGGCTGCAGACATTCAAGGCACCGAACTCCGAGGAATTGATGTCGGTAGCTTCCCAAGTCGTACATTAACAACGAAAACTCGCTGGACGACCCGCCACAAGTCGGCCTTGCCGGTGCGGCGCACGACGGCCGCCGAAGCGGCCGACCTCTGATCGAGCGCTGCAAGCGATATCTGACAAGGGATAAAGGATAAGGGGGCCAGCAAGACTGGCCCCTCACCGAAATGCGGGATCACCAAACCCGCTGGCTACAGGACTGGTCAGAACCTGAGACTTTGCGATCAGGGCTCCACATCCGCTCCGGCCCGAAGCGGTCAGATGGCTTTCCTCTAGACTTCGGCATTTCCGCGATCTAGATTTGAGCTTCTGTTAGCCTGAAATTATATCAGGTCTCAGCCCGTTCGCGTCGCCCACCCTAACCATTTGCGGTTCGGGCCCGCATTTCACCCCTCCATTCAACGTAATTTCACCGTGCAAGCGGGAGGAGTTTCCATGGCCAATGCCCAATGCGCCTGCGGCGCTCTGAGACTGATACTCAGCGAGCCGCCACAATTGACAGTTCTCTGCCACTGTTTGGCCTGCCAGCGCAGAACCGGTGCGCCATTCAGCGCAAATGCTTTCTACTCGATGGGTTGTGTCGAAATATCCGGAACGTCTACAGAATTCATTCGTACCGCCGAGAGCGGTCGCAAGGTCCGAATGCATTTTTGCCCAACGTGCGGCTCGACCGTCTATTGGAAGGCCGATGCTGCGCCGTCCTGGATCGGGGTGGCAGTCGGTTCCCTTTCCGACCCGACCTTCGCGCCACCCGCCATATCAGTCTACGAACAATCGAAACATCATTGGGTGCAGCTTGACGAAACGGTAGAGCACTTTCAGAGCCATCCAATCCGCCAATTGGAATGAATCGACGCGGGCTTTCGGCCTGAAGCGGACTTTGGATCATCGGCAGCGGAAGCTCTTTCGCTGCCTGCTAGACAACCCTTTCGCGCAGACCATTGATCGCTGACAACACCGTTGCTTCCGGACTGAACACACTACTTCCCGAGAGCGTTTTTCAGCGCATCGACGACGACGCGGACGGAGGGGACGTCTTTGATATCAGAATGGACAACCAGCCAGATCTCTCTTGTCAAAGCATATTCGTTCTCAATGCGCTGGAGACCGCTGGACTCCAGGACAGCGAAATCGGGGAGCATGACGACACCTGCGCCAAGGCTTGCGGTTGCGGCCTGAAACTCCAGAACGGACGACCTCACGGCGATCGGCCGGCCGGCCGCCAGTTCGATCAGCCGCAATTGTTGCGGCGAGGCGTTCATGGTTTCGTCGTAACCGATGAAGGTCCAGTCCGGCGGTGGAACCGTTTCGAGATAGGTCTTTGATGCGTAGAGATGGAAGCTTGTCTCGCCGAGCTTGACGATGGCGTAATCGCCGTCCTCGGGACGCGACATTCGCACGGCGATATCCGCCTCTCGTCTGTTCAGGGACGCGAGGCGCTTTTCTCCGACAAGCGTGATCTGAACACCGGGATGGTCTCGCCTGACGGCCGCGATCGGCTTTGCCAGGAGCACGCTTGAGAGAGCGGGAGGCGCGCTGATCCTCACATGGCCACGCAATTCCGTGGCGCTGCTGCGACCAAGCTGCTCGATTGCCGCAGTCTGCGCGGCGACGAGAGCTGCATGCCTGGCAACCTGCTCTCCGTCCGCGGTTAACATGATGCGCCGTCCGCGGCGGTCGACCAGCTTGCGTCCCAGGCTGGCTTCAAGCGACGAGACCCGCCGACTGATCGTCGCGTGTTCGACGCCGAGCTGCTTTGCGGCACCAAGCAATGTTCCGGACTGCGCGAGCGCCAGGAAATGCCGAAGGTCGTCCCAGTCGATCTTTGTGAATTCTCTCCCAATCATTGTGTAGTAATAGGGAATTTTCACACATCACACCATCGCTTAATTTGTGCCCATGAAGGAGCACGAGATGACCGACCAAATCATATGGCTGAACGCCCCTGGTGACATCACCCAGTTCCATGTCGAGCATCACCATTGTGAGCCTCCCGGTGATGGCGAGATAAAAATCCGTCATCAGGCGATCGGAACCAACTTTCTCGATGTCTATCATCGAAAGGGCATCTACCCCATGCCCTCCTACCCCGCGGTGATCGGTGCCGAGGCGGCGGGCGTCGTCGAGGATGTCGGTCCTGGCGTCTCCCTGTTCCAAAAAGGTGACCGCGTTGCCTATGCCGGGCCTCCGGTTGGAGCCTATCGCTCCACGAGGAATATTGCCGCTGAAAGGGCGATCAAGCTTCCGGATGCCGTTTCAGCAAAGACGGCAGCGAGTTCGCTGCTCAAAGGCATGACCGCCTACATGCTGTTGAAAAAGACCTATAATGTGCGTGCAGGCACTCAGGTTCTGATCCATGCGGCCGCCGGTGGGCTTGGCAGCATCCTCGTGCGTTGGGCCAGGTCGCTCGATGCCACCGTGATCGGGACGGTCGGCTCTTCCGAAAAGGCCGCACTCGCCGCATCTTATGGCGCCGATCACCTCATTGTTGGACGAGGCGCCGATATCGTCACGGACGTGAAGCGGCTCACGAACGGGCTTGGCGTCGACGTCGCCTATGACGGGATAGGCGGCGACACGCTTCTCAAAAGCATTCGTTCTGTCCGCCCATTCGGCATGGCTGTCACCATCGGTCAGGCCGCCGGTGCTATTCCACCGGTGCCTGTCGAGGAACTTCGACCGGGCAAGGCGCTCTGCCATCCGAGCATCATGGCCTGGTGCGCTGACGTCGGACAATATCGCGAGGCTGCTCTCGCTGCAGTCGGGGCGATGGAAGCGGGGATCGTTTCGCAGATCGGTGCCGAATATCGTTTGGCCGATGTTGCCAAGGCGCACGAAGAGATGGAATCCGGACGCTCGGCCGGCAGTATCCTGCTGATCCCTTGATCGGTCAGCGTCCGTTATTTCGGTTTGCGCAGATGGAGAGATCCTGTCGGAATAGGAACCACACTGGCAAGTCGTTGGCCTACCACGGTACCGATTGTGGCAACCCCGGACGTATTCCTGGATGCAGGCTCGATTTGGCGAAGAAACAGTCCGCTATCATCTGCAAGAGATCCGATGGTAATCATCGGCTCATCGTCGACGAAAAGTATCAATCCAATGCCGGATCCGACCTTATCCTCCACCCTGCACGGCAGGGCTCTCAGTACGGTCTCCGCGTTTGTCGAAAACAGGGATTTCACAAGCCCGCCAAGGGCTTCGACCTTATTGACGAACGGCCGCACGACAAGCGTGACCGCGTCTTCTTCAGATAAAGAGAGTTTGACTGAAAACTGAGCCGGCGCCGAACCGGTTGGCAGGCAAGCACTATAAAGCTGGAAAATCGCGGCGCGGGCGAAATTCAAGCGTGTATCATGGGATTCGGCTTCGACGATTGATTGAAGAAAGCGTGAAGAGTTCACTGCCGCAATCCCTATTTCGAATCGGGGTAGCCCGATGAGGTTTCATTATACGATACCGCTTCTGCGTGCGAGCCGTCCGCATTATTCATATTAACGAATGCTGACCTTCGAAAATCTCCGGCTTGTCCCCGATATCCTGGATAGACCGCGAATATTTGGCGAAGCTGGAAAGCCAGTTTAGATCGCAACAAAATATGAAAGCATTTAGGTCAATACTCTGGCGTGTCGAGATCGCTATCACTCGTCTATCGGTATGCGACGATTGTGGAGGGTGGAAAGCCCCCGGAGCATGATGCCGAAAAGTGCCCGCAGTATTCGGAAGACATCATGCTCCATAAAAACCGGATTCAGATTTCAGGCCGACCGGCCTAAATCATCCTGCTCCAGGGGAAAGAACGCGCAACCGTTCCGGTCCGCAGGAGCGCTTCCGATCTTCGTGTCACGCATATTGTCTTCTTGAAATCGGTTTCCGCCTTCGAGCGAGCCCTGATTATTGAAACTTGAGGGCGGCGGCGCGCAGAGCCTGCCAAGCAGGGCCTCCATCGTTATGAATGTCGAATTTGTCGTAGTCGTCCTGGGGATAGAGGCCTGAGTCCTGTGTGCTGACAAGCCGCCAAACCACCCAGCCTCCGCAATCCGACGTGGCGATCGTGTTCAGCCAAGTTTGATAGGCATTTGCCTGATCGGGATCGGATCGCGGAACTCCAAATTCCTCCAGGATCACCGGTTTCCCGATATTTCGTCCGATCTCGCAGTATTCGCGAATGCGAGCATCGAAATCGGAATGGCTGATTTTGACGTAGGATGGGTAGCCATGCCATGTGCCGAAATCGACGCTCGGAATGTTCATATCCGACAGCTTCTGATCCATGTTCCCATGGCCCGTCGTTACGAGCTGTTTCGGTGCCAGGGTTTTGACATAGGCTGACATTTCCGACACCCAGTCGTGAAGGAGCGGTTTGGGATGAATGTCAGGTTCGTTGGCCAGGTCCCAGGCAAATATGGTGGGGTCATCGGAATAGCGGACACCAGTAATCGTGTTGACGCGCGACAAAACATGCCGAATCCATTCCTTGTAATCGCGTCGGGTTCGCGGATCAGCGGCAAAAAAGGTGTATTTGTCCGAACTCCCGTACCAGGCGTTCATCTGTTGGGCACCGCCCGTATAGGCCCAGAAATCGACGAATGCGAGAATCAGCTTAAGTCTGCGCTTCGCCGCTTCCGCGATGAGGTAATCGACCTTTTGCAGGCCGTCAGGTCCATCGTTGGGAACCATCCGTTTGGTTGTCGGATCCCAACTCATCATATAGATGCCCTTGGTACCCAGATTGCTGGAATCGGACGTGCTTTTTGAGTTCCAGATCGTCGGCACCCGGCCGTCCAGCGACCCTATTACCGGTTGGAGGAAGGTGCGCACCACATTGGCACCCATTGCCGTGGCATCGTCCAACACGCGGGTGACTTCGCCTGGCGAGCCAAATGTCAGATAATGGTTGTTTACGCCGGCCACGCGAAATGGTTTGCCGTCCAGCAGGAAGCCCTCCCCTTTCGTCGTGACGAAAGATTGCTGCCCAGATGACTGCGCGGCAGTAGAACCGACCTGAGCAGACCAAAAAAGCACCAGCGCCGCAGCGCCGACAGCGAAATTCCGGAAGCGTTGAATAGGCCTCATGCGAAGAACTCCCTTTCAAGCCCGTGACGCAATTCCGATTTGGTCGGTCTGGTCGAGGGAATTGCCATATTTCGAGACACCGGCAGCCGCTGATGGCGCGGTGGTGGATGGCGTCGCAATGCGCCGCGCAGCCCAATACAATGCCGGGCACAGAAGGAGGCCTTCCAGCGAAACAGCAATGACCCAGAAGTTGGCTGTGCCTGCAATCCCGAATTGCGCACCGGCGGCAGCGGCCACGATCTCCAGCACCGCACCGCCGATCAGAACGAGCGTGGCAAAACCCAGGCGCCGCCGGACACGTTGAACCGCGAGATAATGATACTTGGACGCCATTCCGAAAGCGGCAAAGCCAAGAAACTGGAGACTATTTCCTGCAATCACAGCATAGGCCGGATTGAATATCCAGAGCATGAAGCGCGACAGGAACAGGAACGCCAAGGCGGTCGCCGCGCAAACCAGCATCGACAAGCCGAGCGACAGGCGCAGGCGCGCGGGAAACAGCTCCGGCTCCCGCACAGCGATGGCAAACAACACCGAAGCGAGTGACGCAGGGACTAGAAGCGCGACGTTCAGCACCGTCCATGCGGCATAGAAGGCGGCGTTGATCTCAGCGGACAGCATCACCGTGACGACGAAGGGCAGCAGCAGCGCCGGCGCCTGAACAGCCATGCTGAGCGCATGATGACCTAAAACCTGTCCGAGCGCCGGGCGGAAGGCGTGGATGTCCGGCCGGTGGAAAACGCGCCCACCGGTATAAACAAGTAGCCCGGCCACGACGACCAGTGAGACAAGCTGCCCGGTAAACCAGGTGGTGAAGATCGCCAATTCGCTGCTTGCGCGGCCAAGTGTCAGGCCGAGAGCGATCAGTAGAAGAAGCTTGCTGGCGGCGAAGACGACGTTTCGGGCCAGTTGAAGGCCGCTGCGCAGAAGGCCGACCAGGGCCTGGTCGAGCACGAGGGTCACGGCCGTCAGAGCGCAAGCAGCAACGAAGAAGAGATCGGTCGCGGAGGAGCCGACGATCGAGCCAAGCTGCGTCGATGTCCAGGCTGCGATAGCAAGATAGATCAGCCCCACCACGATAGAGGCGCTGAACGAGGCAAGGAGCGCGCCCGTCAAAAAAGGGCCTGCTCTTTTCTGGCGGCCTATCTCGCCCATCAGGAAGGGTCCGAGACCGACTTCCCCGAGATTCGCGAGGAGGTTCATCAACGATATGGCGGCGGCGGCGAGCCCAACAGCCTCGGCCGAGAAGGAACGCGCCGCGAACCACCAGTAGACGAAGCCGAGAATGGCCGTCATCAACGTTCCRAGCCCCAACATGCCTGCATTGAGGAGCAGGACCGCCTGATTCATCAGGAGGCTGCGGACCATGGCAAT
>NZ_JBFUAY010000046.1:0-42287 GCF_056406015.1 Rhizobium sp. P1_E1
CTGTCGCCCTGCCCGAATACGCCGTTCTACCGGAAGGCACGGCTGCGGCCGACGCGCTGCGCGCCAAAGGCATCGAGCCGGAAGGTTATGTCCTGCCGTCGCTGGCCGCGGCACTCATTGCCGGCCAGGCGGGGCAAGCCGCCGCTGCGGCGGGCAAGCCCCTGCAGGAGACGCTTCTCGGCACGACATTCCAAACGCCGGTCGGCGCCATCGTCTTCACCGATGCGCATGAGCTTTCGCAAAACCCCTACCGCCTGCTCGAATGGCGGGGCAACGGCTTTTTTCCACCTGGCGCGCCGACACAATGAGCGGCGCGCCAGCCTTGAATTCGGGCGCCGCGGTCAAATGGCGGCCCATACGGAGTAAGATTCGATGACGCTGCCCATTCGCATTGCCCCCTCGATCCTCGCGGCGGATTTCGCCAGGCTTGGCGAGGAGGTGCGCGACGTGACGGCCGCTGGCGCCGACTGGATCCATCTCGACGTCATGGACGGGCATTTCGTGCCGAACATCTCCTTCGGCCCCGATGTCATCAAGTCGCTGCGCTCCTATACATCAGCCACCTTCGACTGCCACCTGATGATCTCGCCGGTCGACGACTATCTCGAAGCCTTCGCCAAGGCCGGCTGCGACCGAATTACCGTCCATGCCGAGGCCGGACCGCATCTGCACCGCTCGCTGCAGACCGTCCGCAATCTCGGCAAGAAGGTCGGCGTGACGATCAATCCGGCGACATCGCTCAGCGCCATCGAGAACGTGCTCGACGATGTCGACCTCATCCTGATCATGTCGGTCAATCCCGGTTTCGGTGGACAGAAGTTCATTCCTGCGATGGCGGCAAAGATTGCCGCGGCGAAGTCACTGATTGGTGACCGGCCGATCGAACTCCAGGTCGACGGCGGCGTCACAGTGGAAACGGCGCCTGATATCGCCCGGGCGGGCGGCAACGTTCTCGTCGCCGGCTCGGCAATTTTCAAGGGCGATACGGTCGAGGATTATCGCCGGACTGTCGCCGATCTGCGTCAGGCAGCCGAAGGGGCACGAGCATGAAAAAACGTCTGATCATCGGCGGCATGCTTGCCGTTGCATTTGCCGGCCTGCCCGGCCTGTCACTTGCCGGCGACATCGCCAATATCCAGCCGATCGGCTTTTCCGCCGACGGCAAGGTTTTCGGATTCCAGGAATTCGGCATCGAGCAGAGCGGCGACGTCCCCTACTCCAACACTTATTTTGTCGATACCGACAGCGGCCAATATCTGGAGGGCACGCCCTTCCACACGGAACTGACCGATAAGGACGCCAATCTTTCCAAGGCGCGGCGGCAGAACCTGACGGCGGCGCGCAGCCAGATGGACAAATACGATCTTCTGACCAATCCGGGCCTGATCGCCGCCTTCAATCCGCCGACCGAACTCGGCTCCCCTTCGAAGACGATCCGCTACACGACACTTGCGACCGACGGTCCTCCGAAATCGCCCTATACGCTCTCGCTCGGCGAGATGCTAGTACCGACGCCGAAGGACTGCGCTGCTTCCAACAAGCGGGTCATCGGCTTCAGCCTGCAAATGATCGAAAAGGAAGGCGCTCCGAACCGGCAGGCGGCGCGCCAGGCGATGGCGGTTCCGGCCGAGCGCGCATGTTCCGTCGAATACCGAATCGGCGGCGCTGTGGTCTACCAGCCCGAAACCGGAAACCAGGTCCATATCGCCCTCGTCCTGGCCTTCGATGCCGAACGGAACGGCCGCTGGATCGCCGTTCCGGTTCATCCCTGAGCACGGACCACCCGAGGACGGATCGCCCCAGGATGGATCGTCTAAGAGCTGCACGGCCGCCCTACCCCGATCTGATCGCCGGCGCGTTGCTTTGGGGCATGCAGATGCTTGCCGCCGCCATGCTCGGCCTTTACCTGCGCAACGGCCTGCAGACGAGCCGCCTTGCCGAGGTCGCAGCACTCTATTTCGCCGGCGGTCTGTTCGCTTGGCCATTTGCCCTGCCGGTCGCCCGTTTCTTTGCTTATGGCAGGCCGCCGGAAGCGCGTTTTGCCGCTTTTTTCGTGACGCTGACAGCAGCAACGATCCTGATGACCGCCTTCCTCTTCGCCATGGAATACCGGATGTTCTATTCGCGCTGGCATGCGCCCTTCGGCAGCGTCGTCTGGGCTTTCCAGTTCGTCTTCACCGGTGCCAGCGCCGTCTACCAGTTCCTGGTGATCGGCCTGCGCCTTTTCCTGCCGCTTGGCCTCGTCTGCCTTGTCGCAAGCAGCTATCATCTTGCCAAACGCATGCGTTGAGATTGCCGCCCGTCTTTGCTACAGGGGCGCTAACCTCGATAAAGCAAACCTCTTGAAGTGAAGGCAGCCGCTCATGATCCCGCGTTATTCCCGGCCCGAAATGGTCGCCATCTGGTCTCCCGAAACCAAGTTCCGCATCTGGTTCGAGATCGAGGCGCATGCTTGCGACGCGTTGGCCGAACTCGGCGTCATCCCAAAATCGGCGGCAAAGACGATCTGGGAGAAAGGCGGCGCCGCCACCTTCGACGTCGACCGCATCGATGAGATCGAGGCCGTCACCAAACATGACGTCATCGCCTTCCTCACCCATCTCGCCGAGATCGTCGGCCCGGATGCGCGCTTCGTCCACCAGGGCATGACCTCGTCCGACGTGCTCGACACCTGCTTCAACGTCCAGCTGGTACGCGCCACCGACATCCTGATTGCCGATATCGACCGGCTGCTCGAAGCGCTGAAAAGCCGCGCCTTCGAACACAAGGACACCGTCACTATCGGCCGATCGCATGGCATCCATGCCGAGCCCACCACCTTCGGCGTGAAGCTGGCGCTCGCCTATGCCGAATTCGAACGCTGCCGCCAGCGCCTCGTCGCCGCCCGCGAGGAAGTCGCGACCTGCGCCATATCGGGCGCCGTCGGCACCTTCGCCAATATCGATCCGCGCGTTGAGGAACATGTCGCCGAGGCGCTTGGCCTGAAGACCGAGCCGGTCTCGACGCAAGTCATCCCGCGTGACCGCCACGCCATGTATTTCGCCACGCTTGGCGTCGTTGCCTCGTCGATCGAGCGGTTAGCGACCGAGATCCGCCACCTGCAGCGCACCGAGGTGCTGGAAGCCGAGGAATATTTCTCGCCTGGCCAGAAGGGCTCCTCGGCCATGCCGCACAAGCGCAACCCGGTTCTGACCGAAAACCTGACCGGCCTTGCCCGCATGGTCCGCTCTTACGCAATGCCAGCGATGGAAAACGTCGCCCTCTGGCACGAGCGCGATATCTCGCATTCCTCGGTCGAGCGCATGATTGGCCCAGATGCCACCGTGACGCTCGATTTCGCCCTGTCGCGGCTTGCCGGCGTCATCGAAAAGCTGCTGGTCTATCCCGAGAATATGGAGAAGAACCTCAACAAATTCCGCGGCCTCGTCCATTCGCAGCGCGTCCTGCTGGCGCTGACCCAGGCCGGCACCTCCCGCGAGGATGCCTACCGCCTCGTCCAGCGCAACGCCATGAAAGTGTGGGAACAGGGCAAGGACTTCCTGGAAGAACTGCTTGCCGACGCCGAAGTCCGCGCTGCTCTGTCGGAAGAGGACATCCGCGAAAAATTCGACCTCGGCTACCACACCAAACATGTCGACACGATTTTCCGACGGGTGTTTGGCAACGCGTGAGCGGTTCGAGATCAACGATATGGCGGCGCCCTTGCAGGCGCCGTTTTTATGTCTAGCTTTTCTCAAGCGGCCGTTGTTTTTGCTTCGGTGCTTTGGCAGCCACAGGACGCTTGCGTGCCTCCGCCTTTTTCAACGGCGCCGCTTTCACTGTCTCCGCTGTCCGGCAAGCCTCCGTCTCGCCCCTGCCTTTGGCGGCCTTGGCGACCAGCTCGTCGAGACGTTTCAGCTCTTCCTCGTCGAGATTCTCGATACCGATGAAACGGTTCTCGGCATGGCTGGTCAGGATGATTTCATTGAGCTTGGCCTGGATCGCCCGCGTGTCGCGTGTCTGGGCGTTCTGCAGCACGAAAACCATCAGGAAGGTGATGATCGTCGTGCCGGTATTGATGACCAGCTGCCAGGTTTCCGAATAATCGAAGAAGGGGCCGAGGGCCGCCCAGATAGCGACGGCGATCAGTGCCAGGATGAAGATGATGGGTTTGCCCGCCCATTCCGATACCTTGGTTGCGAAGTGGGCAAACAGATGCTTCATCGTCACCTCAAAGATCCTCCCTCGAAGTCTCCGGAGCATGAGGTCGACGGACATCATGCTCTGGCTAAACAAACTCCGAGGCAGGTTCGAGGTTCCCCAGGGATCCGAGATTCCCTGCTGAAAGGGCTGTGGTTACGCTGTGGTTTCCCGCGCAATCAGCTTGCGATAGAGATGCCAGGTCGCATGGCCGAGGATCGGGATAACCAGCGCAAGCCCGGCAAAGACCGGGATGGTGCCGATGACGAGGAGTGCTGCGACGATCAGGCCCCAGAGCAGCACCGGCACCGGATTGAGAATCGTCGCGCGGATTGACGCCGTGACGGCGGCTACCGCCCCGACATCGCGGTCGAGCAGCAGCGGAAAGGTGATGACGGTCATCGCCAGCACCACGAGCGCAAAGACGAAGCCGATGAGATTGCCCCAGATGATCAGCTGCATGCCCTCTGACGTGCCGAAGACCTGGCGGAAGAAATCCGCCATGCTGCGCGGAAAGACCTCGCCGAGCAGATTGCTGTAGAGCGTCTGTGCGGTCACCAGCCAGACGACGAAGAGGCCGCAGAGCATCAGCCCGACCGCCACAATCGACGGCAGTGCCGGCGAATGGCGCACATCGAGCGCATGCGTCCAGGACGCGTCGAGGCCGGCCTCGCGCCGGCGGCTGATTTCATAGAGGCCAATCGCAGCGATCGGGCCGATCAGCACAAAACCCGCCATAAGCGGGAAGACCATCGGCAAAAGGTTGGCGCCCGAGGTCCACAGCGTCAGGAAGACGCCGGCGATCGGATACATCAGGCACAGGAACACATAGTGGGACGGTTTCTCCATGAAATCCTCGTATCCGCGCTTCAGCGCGTCGAAGACGTCAGCTATACCGATGCGATTGACGACGGGCCGCGCCAAGCTTTCGCTAGCACCCGTCATGACATGAAATGCCGCCATGGTTTTCTCCTCCTCAGCCGAGACCTGATCGGCGGCGGACAGCATCGGCGGGCAAGCCGACACGAAATCCGCAACCGGCACTGGAGCAATATAGCAACTTTCAACGCCCGTGTCGCTCTCTCCCTTGGCACCCCCTCTTGACATCTTGGACCAGCTTTCTCACATCGGCGACACTATGAAAGCCTCAGACGCAGATATCCTCATCATCCCCGGTTACACCAATTCCGGCCCGAGCCACTGGCAAAGCCGCTGGGAGGCAAAGCTCAGCACGGCGCGGCGCGTCGAACAGGCCGAATGGACGAAGCCGGTTCGCGAGGATTGGATCGCCCGCATCGCCGAGGAGGTGAACGCGTCGACCCGTCCGGTCGTCCTGGTCGCCCATTCGCTGGGCGTGCCCTCGGTGATCCACGCCATCCCGCATTTCCGCAACCGCGTGGCAGGCGCTTTCTTGGTCGCCCCGCCCGATGTGGCCAATCCCGACATCCGCCCAAAGCACCTGATGACTTTCGGTCCCTATCCGCGTGATCCGCTGCCCTTCCCGTCGATCACGGTCGCCAGCCGCAACGATCCGTTCGGCAGCTACGAGCATGCCGACGAGATTGCCAGCAGTTGGGGCTCCTTCCTCGTCGATGCCGGCGAGTCCGGTCATATCAATGCCGATTCCGGTCACGGTCCCTGGCCGGAAGGCACCATGGTCTTTGCCCAGTTCCTCGGCCGGCTCTCCCCCTGATCGAGGAAAAGGCGCTATCCCGCTTGTTGAGCAAGTGCTTTCTAAGTCTTTCTTAATGGAATGACCGCAGACTGCGCCGAGGTGAGATAAGCGAGAATGCCCGTGAAGAAAGCCCATTCAGAGGCCGGTGATCCGCATGGCGATGCCGCAGCGGCTGAGGCAGGTATCGGCAATGGGGCGACCGACGATTGCGACCTGGCAGAGCGGGAAAGCCGCTGGAACCATGCGCTCGTCGGCTCGGGCCTTGGCGTATGGGATCACAACTACCGTCTCGACCGAAAATATTACTCGCAGACGTGGAAAACTATCCGCGGCATGGCGCCCGATGAGGAAGCCGCCGGCGATTACGATGCCTGGCTGCAACTGGTCCATCCCGATGATCGCGATTTCGTCGTCCATGCGATCGACCGGCAGAATGCCGGCGATCCCAATTATCAGATCTTCGAGTATCGCGAGCGCCATAAGGATGGCCACTGGGTCTGGATCGAGTGTCGCGGCGCCTGCGTGGAATGGGACGAGAGTGGCGTGCCGACGCGCATCGTCGGCACGGATACGGATATCACCGCCCGCAAGCAGGCCGAGGAGACGCTGTCGCGTTTGTCGCGCCGGCTCGATCTGGCGCTGGAGATTTCCCGCATCGGCGTCTTCGAGGCGGATATCGAGCATGATGTCGTCGAATGGGACGAGCGCCTCATTGCCATTTACGGCCTGCAGGGCGCCTCGCGGCAGATCGGCAGCGACGCCTGGGCGAAAAGCCTGCATCCCGACGACCGCGAGCGCGTGCTTGGCTTGTCCGACCGTAGCGTCGAAAGCGGCAGTGATTTCCAGCAGGAATACCGCATCATTCGCGGCGACGGCGTCGAACGCGTCATCCGTGCCCGCTCGGCCTTCTTCATCGACGGCAACGGCCACCGCAAGCTGATCGGCGCCAACTGGGACGTCACCGAGGAAGTCGCGCTCCGCAACGAGCTGCAGCGCGCCAAGGATCTGGCCGAGGCGCGCAACCGCGAGCTCGAAGCCGCCAAGGAGAGCATCGAGCACCTGGCGCTGCACGATTATCTCACCGGCCTGCCGAACCGCCGCTATCTCGACAAGATGCTGGGCGAGCGTTCGGCCGAATGCCGGGCAAAGGGCCTGGCGCTGGCGATCCTGCATATCGATCTCGACCGCTTCAAGCAGATCAACGACACGCTTGGCCACCGGGCTGGCGACGCCATGCTCCAGCATGCCGCAAGCGTGCTGAGAAATTCCGTCCGCGCCACCGATTTCGTCGCCCGCATTGGCGGCGATGAATTCGTCATCCTCTGCGCCGTCGATCCCGCGTCGAAGAAGATCGCCGGCCTTGCCGAACGTGTTATCCGCGAATTGCGCAAACCCGTCAGATATGAGGGTCACGATTGCCGTTTCGGCGCCAGCATCGGCATCGCCATCGATAGCGGATCGACGCTCGACGCCAAGCAGATGCTGCTCGACGCCGATATCGCGCTTTATCGGGCCAAGGGCCTGGGCCGCAACCGCTTCGAATTCTTCTCGGCCTCTGCCCGCCGCGACATCATCTCCGCCAAGCACCTCGCCGACGAGATCCTGATCGGCCTCGAGCGCAATGAATTCGTGCCCTTCTATCAGCTGCAGTTCGATGCCCGCACGCTCGATGTCGCAGGCATTGAAACGCTTGCCCGCTGGCAGCACCCGGTGCACGGGCTGCTGACGCCCGACCGCTTCCTCGATATCGCCGAGGATCTCGACGTCGTCTCGACCATCGACGCCCTGATCCTGGAGCGAGCGCTGGCCGACCGCAGCGTCTGGATCAAGGACGGGTTGTCGATCCCGAAGATATCGGTCAACGTCTCCGCCAGGCGGCTCGCCGACCCAGATCTCGGCAAGAAGCTTCGCGCCCTGAAGATCGAGCCCGGTACCATCTCCTTCGAGCTGCTGGAATCGATCTCGCTCGACGATTGCGACGAGGCGGTGGCCGCCAACCTGAAAAAGTTGCGCAAGCTCGGCATCGACATCCAGATCGACGATTTCGGCACCGGCCATGCCTCGATCGTCAGCCTGCTGCGCCTGAGCCCGAAGACGCTGAAGATCGACCGCGAACTGATCCGCATGCTGCCGCAATCGTCCGAGCAGCGCAAACTGGTCGGCTCGATCATCGATATCGGCCGCTCGCTGAACATCCTGGTCATCGCCGAGGGCGTCGAGACGGTGGATCATATCCGCATTCTCGAAGAACTCGACTGTGACACACTGCAGGGCTACGCGCTTGCCCGGCCGATGCCGGCCATGCAGATCCCCTCCTTCATCCGCGCCGGAAGCTGGCGCCACGGGCAAATCGCCGCTCGCGCCTTGCAGACGCAACTTCGTCGCGCGCTGCGAAGCAGAGCCGCCAAATAAAAACCTGCATAAGCGGCCCGCCATTTTGCCTTCATTCCACGGTAGAGGAAAAGGCGCTACACTTGTCTTGCGAATTCATTCGATTCTCTTGGCGGTATTCCGTAAAATTGGATACCAGGCCGCGAAATCCGGAAACCAGGGAAGGAGCGACAGGCGGATTGTGAAACCCTCTCTTTTCCTTTAAGGGGACGCCACGAGATCGATCCACTCGCGCTATCCCAAGAGCGCCAACAACAGAGAATGACCACGATGAACCGTCGCCGCCGTATTTACGAGGGCAAGGCAAAGATTCTGTATGAAGGCCCGGAACCGGGCACTTTGATCCAGTTCTTCAAGGACGATGCCACTGCCTTCAACAAGAAGAAACACGAAGTCATCGATGGCAAGGGCGTCCTCAACAACCGCATTTCCGAGTATATCTTCAGCCATCTGAACAAGATCGGCATCCCCACTCATTTCATCCGCCGGCTCAACATGCGCGAGCAGTTGATCAAGGAAGTAGAGATGATCCCGCTTGAGATCGTCGTGCGCAATGTCGCGGCCGGTTCTCTCGCCAAGCGCCTCGGCATCGACGAGGGCGTCGTGCTGCCGCGCTCGATCATCGAATTCTATTACAAGTCCGACGCGCTCGACGATCCGATGGTCTCCGAAGAGCACATCACTGCCTTCGGCTGGGCAAATCCCGCCGAACTCGATGACATCATGGCGCTTGCCATCCGCGTCAACGACTTCATGACCGGCCTCTTCCTCGGCGTCGGCATCCAGCTCGTCGATTTCAAGATCGAATGCGGCCGCCTCTTCGAAGGCGATATGATGCGCATCATCCTTGCCGACGAAATCTCGCCGGACAGCTGCCGGCTCTGGGATATCGAAACCCACGAGAAGATGGACAAGGACCGCTTCCGCCGTGACCTCGGCGGGTTGCTCGAAGCCTATTCCGAAGTTGCGCGCCGTCTCGGCATCATCAATGAAAACGAGCCCGTGCGCGGCACCGGCCCGGTTCTCGTCAAGTAAGGCAGGAAAGACAAAGTGATCAAGGCTCGTGTCACCGTCACGCTGAAAAACGGCGTTCTCGATCCGCAGGGCAAGGCTATCGAGGGTGCGCTTGGCGCCCTCGGCTTCTCGGGCGTCGGCCATATAAGACAGGGCAAGGTCTTCGACCTGGAGCTGGAAGGCGCAGACAAGGGCAAGGCCGAGGCCGACCTCAAGGCCATGTGCGAAAAACTGCTCGCCAACACGGTGATCGAGAACTACGCAATCGCGATCGACTGATGATCACAGACCCGTCGTCTGGCGGACTTTGAGGATTTGGCGTCATGATGAAAGCAAAGCTGGAGACGGAAGTCTCGAAATATATGAGCTATGTTTTGCGTCATGCGCCGGAATCTTCGGGCTTGACGCTTGATAGCGAGGGTTGGGTGGCGTTCGACGAACTCGAAAAAGCGTTGTCGTCGAAATACGACGTTTCCCGCGCCGAGATCATCGAGATTGTCGAAAACAATCCAAAGAAGCGCTTCTCGCTCGCCGATAATAGAATTCGCGCAAACCAAGGTCATAGTGTCGACGTCGATCTCGCATTGAACCAGCTCGAGCCGCCTGCCGCTCTTTTTCACGGCACGTCTCTGACGAACTGGCAGTCGATCGAGCGCGAAGGCTTGAAGAAGATGCAACGGCACCACGTTCATCTGTCAGCAGATGTCGAAACGGCGAAAATCGTCGCAATGCGCCGCAAGGGTGAACATCTCATCCTATGCGTAGACGCGGCCCGCATGTTTTCAGAGGGTCATTCTTTCTTTGTCTCCGACAATGGAGTATGGCTCGCCGAAAGCGTTCCAGTTCAATATCTTTCGCGAAACGCAGGGACCCCATGAAATCAGCCGTCGTTCAACTTCCGGGCCTCAACCGCGACCGCGACATGATCGCCGCCTTGACCAAGATCTCCGGCCAGCCACCGGTGACGATCTGGCAGACGGAAACCGAGATCCCCGATGTCGATCTGATCGTCATTCCCGGCGGCTTTTCCTATGGCGATTATCTGCGCTGCGGTGCGATCGCCGCCCGCATGCCGGTCATGCAGGCAATCATCGACAAGGCTGCGAAGGGTGTGAAGGTGCTCGGCGTCTGCAATGGCTTCCAGATCCTCGTCGAGGCCGGCCTGCTGCCCGGCGCGCTGATGCGCAATTCCTCGCTGAAATTCGTCTGCCGCGAGATCAAGCTGGAAGTCGTCAATGCCGAGACGGATTTCACCCGCGCCTATGCGCAGGGTCAGGTCATCCGCTGCCCGGTCGCCCATCACGACGGCAATTATTTCGCCGACGAAGCGACACTGGCTGCAATCGAAGGCAATGGCCAGGTGGTGTTCCGTTATGCCGAGGGCACCAATCCCAATGGCTCGATCAACAATATCGCCGCCGTGATGAATGAAAAGGGCAACGTGCTCGGCATGATGCCACATCCCGAAAACCTGATCGAGGCCRCCCATGGCGGTTCGGACGGCCGTGGCCTGTTTGCCTCGGCGCTCGACGTCATCGCCGCCTGAGCCCTGCACGTCGCCCAAAAACCGCGCAGCGGTCTTGGGCAACGGCATGCACCCGAAAATCCTTCCGTCCGGATCTGGAGCAAGATTAATGCGCCCTCGCCTCGCAAACGCCGCCCTGTTGACCGCTCTCGCAACCATGGTGACAGCCTGCCAGACGCCGGCGCCGACGACAGGCCCGAACCGCGCCGCACTACCGACGATGGAACGCGTGGCGCTCGGCGCCAATGCCTGCTGGTTCAAATCGGGCGATCCGGCCTTTGCAGCCTACAAGCTGGCGCCGGAGCTCAACTCCTTCTCCGGCCGTCCACGCATCCTGCTTGTCCACAAGGGCAGCCCGGAAAGCCGGCCGCTGCTCGTCGTTCAGGCCGAGGGAAGCCCGTCGCGCCTGCAGGCCTTCGGTCCCATGATGCAGGAGCCGGTCGCTGGCCGCATCACCACCGACGTCAATCGCTGGTCGGCAGGCAACAAGGCCTGCAGCTGATCGCCCATCAGCCCTGAAAGAATGATCTGCCCGGAAGCATGATCAGTCCCAGAAAAACGACTTGCTGACTTCGCGCGCGGCTTCGGACTGTGACACTCCGATATCCTTGAGCTCGGTCGCCGTCAGGCCCCTCAGAGCGCGCCGGCCTTCCCGCTTCTGATGCCAGAGAAGAATGGCAGCCCAGATTCGGCCCAAACGCGTCGTCGCCTCGGCGGGCGCGACGGGAAGGACAATCTGTCTCCTGTCTTCATAAGAGACAATCGGTACAATCGGCATTTTGATCTCAGGCAAGGCAGACATTCCAGGAATCCTCTCGGCGTGCCGTTGGAATTGACTCATACGCTTGACCGATACAATGTGCCAATATATACAATTGTCACCATGACAAATTGGCTTCCTGATATTTCCCGCGGTTCCGGGCCGGTCTATCTCCGGCTTGCCGACAGCATCGAATCCGCCATATCAAGCGGCGCCCTGCCCGCTGGCAGCAAACTGCCGCCGCAGCGCAACCTCGCCTATGATATCGGCGTGACAATCGGCACGATCGGCCGCGCCTATGCGCTGGTGCATGAGCGGGGTCTGGTCGCCGGCGAAGTGGGGCGCGGCACCTATGTGCTGAACCGCTCGGAGACGGCGCCCGGCGAACAGATCGATCCGCTGACCGTCTCGCTCGGCGGCACCCGCGTCCAGGATGCGCCGGCGAACAAGATCCGCTTCGACACGACAGCCGCGCCCGATCTCGGCCAGGGCAAGATCATAGCAGGCATTCTCGCCGAGATCGGCGAGCAGCATCTTTCTGAAATCTCCTCTTATTCCCGCAGTTTCCCGCGCAACTGGTTCGAGGCCGGTCGCCTCTGGCTTGCCCGCAGCGGCTGGACGCCGGAGGTCGAAAACATCGTACCAACGCTCGGCGCCCATGCGGCGGCGATATCAGTTATCGCCGCCGTTTCTGCGCCGGGCGACAAGATCGTCTTCGAAGATCTCACCTACACGCAGGTCAGCCGCAGCGCCCGCCTGCTCGGCCGCCGCACACTGACGGTCGATTCCGATGAGCTCGGCGTGATCCCCGAGGATTTCGAGCGGCTCTGTCAGCAGCAGCATCCGAAGATCGCCTTCCTGATGCCGACCGTCCACAATCCGACGCTGGCGATCATGCCCTATGAGCGGCGCGCTGATATCGCCGCAATCGCCAGGAAACACAGTGTCTGGCTGATCGAGGACGACCTCTACGGCGGCATGGCCGACGACGATACGCCGCTGCTCGCCTCGATTGCGCCCGATCGCACCTTCCTCGTCAACGGCCTGTCGAAATCGGTCGCCGCCGGCGTGCGCGGCGGCTGGGTCGCCTGCCCGCCGCATTTTGCCCAGCGCATCAAGGTGACGCATAGGATGATTACTGGCGGCCTGCCCTTCATCCTGGCCGAGACCTGTGCGCGCCTCGTCGAAAGCGGCATGGCGCACGAGATCCGCAAGGCAAGTGTTGAGGAACTTTCACGGCGCGTCCGTCTCGCCCGCGAGCAGCTGCAGGGCTTCGATTTCGAATCGCACGTACACGCGCCCTTCCTCTGGCTGAAACTGCCGGAGCCCTGGATGTCCGGCACATTCAAAAATGCCGCCTTCCGCGACGGCGTGCTCGTCGACGATGAGGACGAGTTCAAGTCGGCGCGCGGAGAGAGACCCTATCATCGCGTTCGCATCGGCTTTTCCTCGCCGAAGACGGGGCAGGAACTGATCTCGGGCTTGATGATCCTGCGCCGGCTGCTGGAAAATGGCGGCTCCGCCTATGACGGCGAAATATKACGTGTTGCAATTACACGTCATAATTTGGAAAAAACGCCGGAGCCTATTCGGAGCGCTTCACCGACTCAACCTCCATATTACCTCCTTGTTGTTCCCGTCTGACGCGAATCAACGGACAGCAAATGAGGTCGACTTCGGAAAGATCCCGTTGCGTTTTTTGGGTATGGCACCTCGTGTGCATCTCGGCACCTCGATCGGCACGTCAGGCGAGGCCAGCCAGTTCTTCACCGACTTCACCTGGACCGGCGATTTCAACGAGAAGCTTTTTTGCCGAAGCCGGCTTCGGCGGCGTCATTCATACCGGCGATCTCGAGGGCGATGGTGACTGCCCGGAACTCGGCTGTCGCGTCCACTTCCACGAATATCTGGGCGCCGGCTATCGTTTCAACGCCCACTGGAACATCATGGCCCAGATCGCCCACTCCTCGCATGCCAATCTCTGCGATGGGCCGAACGACGGCATGACACGTGCCCGTCTGCAGATCGGCTACAAATTCTAGGCAGCGACCGCATTTCATCGTCAGGAAGAAGTTGACCGCCCGCTGTTGACGGCGGGCATTTTCCTGTCGCGCGCCGTCCCTACATAGGCTAAAGAGCGGAAAACGCGCAACGGCAGGGACTTTCGAGAGCTCATGACCATTCCAAACACCATCCCGATCACGCCGGAACTCATCGCGGGTCATGGCCTGAAGCCCGACGAATACCAGCGTATTCTGGATCTGATCGGCCGCGAACCGACCTTCACCGAGCTCGGCATCTTCTCGGCCATGTGGAACGAGCACTGCTCCTACAAATCCTCGAAGAAATGGTTGCGCACGCTGCCGACCAAGGGGCCGCGCGTCATCCAGGGCCCGGGTGAAAATGCCGGGGTGGTCGACATCGATGACGGCGATTGCGTCGTCTTCAAGATGGAGAGCCACAACCACCCCTCCTATATCGAGCCTTATCAAGGTGCTGCGACCGGCGTCGGCGGCATCCTGCGCGACGTCTTCACCATGGGTGCGCGCCCGATTGCCGCGATGAACGCCCTGCGCTTCGGCGAGCCGGATCATCCGAAGACCCGCCATCTCGTCTCCGGCGTCGTCTCCGGCGTCGGCGGCTACGGCAATTCCTTCGGCGTGCCGACGGTCGGCGGCGAAGTCGAATTCGACGCTCGCTACAACGGCAACATCCTCGTCAACGCCTTTGCCGCCGGTATTGCGAAGTCTAACGCCATCTTCCTGTCCGAAGCCAAGGGCGTCGGTCTTCCGGTCGTCTATCTCGGCGCCAAGACCGGCCGCGACGGCGTCGGTGGCGCGACGATGGCATCGGCCGAATTCGACGAATCGATCGAGGAGAAGCGCCCGACCGTTCAGGTCGGCGACCCCTTCACCGAAAAGTGCCTGCTGGAAGCCTGCCTCGAGCTGATGAAGACCGGCGCCGTCATCGCCATCCAGGATATGGGTGCAGCCGGCCTGACCTGCTCGGCCGTCGAAATGGGCGCCAAGGGCGATCTCGGCATCCTGCTCGAGCTCGACAAGGTGCCGGTGCGCGAAGAGAGAATGACGGCCTACGAAATGATGCTGTCGGAAAGCCAGGAGCGCATGCTCATGGTGCTGCAGCCGGAAAAGGAAGAGGAAGCCAAGGCGATCTTCGTCAAGTGGGGCCTCGATTTCGCCATCGTCGGCAAGACGACCGACGATCTGCGCTTCCGCGTTATGCATCAGGGCGAGGAAGTCGCCAACCTACCGATCAAGGATCTCGGCGACCAGGCGCCGGAATATGACCGCCCCTGGCGCGAATCCGGCAAGCACGGCCCCCTGCCGGCAAATCTCGTCGCCGCACCCGAGGATTATGGCC
Source organism: Rhizobium sp. P1_E1 (assembly GCF_056406015.1). Lineage (NCBI taxonomy): Bacteria > Pseudomonadati > Pseudomonadota > Alphaproteobacteria > Hyphomicrobiales > Rhizobiaceae > Rhizobium > Rhizobium sp. P1_E1. The sequence continues at coordinate 14,926 of NZ_JBFUAY010000046.1, forward strand.
AGGCGCTGCTTCAGCTCGTCGGTTCCGCCAACCAGTCGAGCCGCCGCTGGGTCTATGAGCAATACGATACGCTGATCCAGGGCAATTCGCTGCAGCTTCCGGGCGGCGATGCCGGCGTCGTGCGCGTCGACGGCCATCCCTCCAAGGCGCTCGCCTTCTCTTCCGACGTCACCCCGCGTTATGTCGAGGCAGACCCCTTCGAAGGCGGCAAGCAGGCGGTCGCCGAATGCTGGCGCAACATCACCGCGACAGGCGCCGAACCGCTCGCCGCCACCGACAACCTCAATTTCGGCAATCCCGAAAAGCCCGAGATCATGGGCCAGTTCGTTCAGGCGGTGAAGGGCATCGGCGAGGCCTGCCGCGCGCTCGACTTCCCGATCGTCTCCGGCAACGTCTCGCTCTACAACGAGACCAACGGCGTCGCCATCCTGCCGACCCCGACGATCGCAGGCGTCGGCCTGCTGCCGGACTGGCGCAAAATGGCTCGCATCGGCGCTGCCAACGACGGCGATAAGGTCATCATGATCGGCGTCGACGGCAGCCATCTCGGCCAGTCCGTCTATCTCCGCGATGTGCTTTCCAGCCGCGAGGGTCCGGCGCCGGAGGTGGATCTGTTTGCCGAGCGCCGCAACGGCGATTTCGTTCGCTCCGTGATCCGCAACGGTCAGGCGACCGCCTGCCACGACATCTCCTCGGGCGGACTTGCCGTGGCGCTCGCCGAAATGGCGATGGCCTCGGGCAAAGGCCTGACGATTGATCTGAGCGAAGGCAAGGGTGCGCCGCATGCGCTGCTCTTTGGCGAGGATCAGGCGCGCTACGTCCTGACGTTGCCTGCCGATGTCGCCGATTTCGTCTGCGTCAATGCAGAAGGTGGCGGCGTTCCCTTCCGCCGTCTCGGCACGGTCGGGGGAACGGCGCTCATCGTCGGCGATCTCATCTCGCTGCCGATTCAGCAATTGCGCGATGCCCATGAATCGTGGTTCCCTGATTTCATGGAAGGCCGCGGCGAACTTGCTGCGGAATGATGCGCAAGGAGTAACGATCATGGCCATGAAACCCGGCGATATCGAAGACATGATCAAGGCTGGGATTCCCGGTGCCAAGGTGACGATCCGCGATCTGGCGGGCGACGGCGATCACTACGCCGCCGAAGTCGTCGCCGAAGCCTTCCGCGGCAAGAGCCGCGTGCAGCAGCACCAGATGGTCTACGAGGCGCTGAAGGGCAATATGGGCGGCATACTGCACGCGCTGGCGTTGCAGACCTCCGCGCCGGAATAGAGCCCGACGCGATCCCGATGACGATGCCCGGCCCTCAGCCGGGCATTCTCTTTTCGTCGGGATTGGCAAAGACCGAGGCCGGCATCGGCCCAGATGTCAGCAGCGTGAAGTCGAAGGGTGCCTGCAGATCAGGCCCAAGCACATATTGCCGGTGGACGCGTAGCTGGTCCTTACGGATCTTGCGGTAGTGCTCGCGCGTCAGCATCTGCTTGACGCGGATCAGGATCATCTTCGCCTGAGGCGCATCCCTATGGCCGGAGACGGCAACGACCGGCACCTTGTAGAAATTGATCGAATCCGTCAGGCACTGCACATCGAGCCAGGAAATGTCTGGACAGCGAGCGATCAGCCCGACGCGGGCGCGAAGCAGTGTTGCCGATGACATGAGCGCACATTGCAGGATGGCGCTGCCGAGGGTGGCAAACACCACACGCTTGCCCTTGAAGATCTCCGGCTCCCTTTCCAGCAATATGCCGATGACATGGGCGGCGACGCTCGATCCCATGCTGTGCGAGGAGATCACATATTCGTCCGCCTGTTCGTCAAGCGCCTTGCGCACGGCAGTGGCCCGGCCTTCCAGCCAGTCGTTGAAATCTGTCCGGTCCATGCGGCCGAGCGCCACGGCCATTGCCCAATCGGCGAACAGATGCAGCGTATGGAAGCGTTCGGAAAACGGCAGGAAGGCGAAGATGAAGAAACAAAGCGCCAGCGGTTCGCTCCAGAGCATGTGCCACGGCGAAAAGCCGAGACCATAGGGCAGGATGGCAATCTGCGCCGTCAGTGCGATCGCCAGCGCCGTCAGCAGGAACGGGAAGAGGAAGAACAGGCCGAAGCGCCAGGCGTGGCGGAAATATCCGCGCATGCCGCCTTCGAGCATGATCTCGGCGCAGCTCCGGAAGCCTGCCATGATCTGGCTCAGCGTGTTGCCGCCGCGCAGCCTGCTAACCAGCGTATCATGATCGACCATGTGGATCCGGCTCTTCGTCTGCCAGCCGTGGGAACCGGTCCCTTCCCCGATCGCCGCCTTGTCGGCTGCCACCGGCGCTGCCGCGGGCGCCGCTTTGGCTGCCCGTTCGCCCGTCGTGACCACGAAACTGAGGGGATCACTTCCCGCCTCCGGCGCGCCCGTTTCAAGCGAATAGCCCCAGACGGCGGCACTCTGCCTGGCCGAACGCTCGTAGCGCGCCCTGTGGGCAACGCCGTCGAGCGGCTCGAAGCCCGTGAAATGCAGGACGACCCGCTTCTCGATCAGTTTCATTCCACTCTTCCGGCCGGGCAAATGGCCGGCATGTTGCTGCGATCCGGCTGCTGCGCCGCTGATAGGGGCAAAAAAGCAGCTATGGTCTCGAAGCGGTCTTGCTAACCGAACTCTTCCGGAATTCAATAGCATCCATGTCGTTTCCATCACGAACGGAGGGGTTTTGTGGTCGACCTAGTCAAAGAATTGATATCAGGCGTCGTCGACAGCGTGCTGAAGGAGATCCTGAAAAAAACCACCGGCCGCGCCACGACGAAGCGCAGGAGGCGTAAGACACGCCCCGCCGCGACGACGAAGGTTGCGCGCAAGACGACCTCGGCCAAGCCTAAGCCCGCCCGCAAACAGGTCAGCAAGCGCCGCACCGCCGCTGGCCGCAGCCGTCAGCGACGCAGCTGATATCTTTCGAGCAAAAGCTGCATCTTCGGGACACTGGGGGACTGAACCGATGAAACGCATTCTGAAAATCACTCTCGCGGCCGTCGTCGCGATCTGTCTCATCGCCGTCGCCGGCGTCTACGCCCTGTCGGAGATGCGCCTTTCCAGGACCTATGACGTTGCGGTTGCCGATTTCACCGTCAAGACGACGCTGCCTGCCGAGGAAGCCGAACGTCGTGCCCGCACGCTGATGTGCGGCGGCTGTCATCACGATGCCGGCAACGTGCTCATCGACGAGCCGGGCATCGGCCGCATCGTCGCGCCGAACCTGACCCGCTTCGTGCCCATGTACAGCGATGCTGAACTCGTGCGCCTCATCCGCCATGGCGTCAAGAAGGACGGTACCGGCGCCTTCATCATGCCGGCAAGCAACTTCGCCAATATCACCGATGACGATATGGCGGCGATCATTGCGTGGATGCGCAGTTTGAAGCAGCTTCCCGATGCTGTGGCCGGAACGACGCAATGGGGACCGCTCGGGCGAATCGGCCTGGCCCTCGACAAGATCCCCTTCGAGGCCGATCTGGTGCCTGCCGTCGTCACCCCTGCCGCGACGCGTCCGACCGATATCGGCGAATACGCCTTCAGGACCGATTGCAGCCACTGTCATAATCTCGATACGGCAAAGCAGTCGGAAGCCTTCCTGGCGCCGGCGCTTAAGCCCTTGGCGCAATCCTATTCAGCTGCCGATTTCAAGACGCTGCTGCGCACCGGCAAGGGCGTCGGCGGCCGGGATCTCGGCGTGATGACACAGGTTTCCCAATGGGATTTCAGCCATTTCACCGATGTCGAAATCGAACAGATTCAGACCTATCTCGCCATTCGACCGTAACGCAACGGCAACAACCCCGGCAACGGCCTGCGCGAACTGGTCTTTTTTTGGTTCGGGCGGCTGGAATTCCTGCCGTCGCATGCTATCTAAAGGCAACGATTGAAACGGTGGGCCTTTAACCCGCCTGTTGAAAGGATTAGGTCCCATGAGCGGCATTCACGAATTCATCGGCAACGAAATCAAGACCAACGACGTCGTCCTCTTCATGAAGGGCACGCCGCAGTTTCCGCAGTGCGGTTTCTCCGGTCAGGTCGTGCAGATTCTTGATTACATCGGTGTCGACTACAAGAGCGTCAACGTGCTCGCCGATTCGGAAATCCGCCAGGGCATCAAGGAATATTCCAACTGGCCGACAATCCCGCAGCTTTACATAAAAGGCGAGTTCGTCGGCGGCTGTGACATCGTCCGGGAAATGTTCCAGGCTGGTGAGCTGCAGCAGCATCTCCAGGAAAATGGCATCACCGTTCGCGGCGCCGCCTGACCGGTCACCGGACGTCCGCCCGGTTTCCAAATCTGTTTCTTGAGTTCGAGGCGCTGCGGCCAGCAGCGCCTTGACCTGTTTATGGGAATTTCATTGTGACAGATTCATCACAAGCCGTGTCCGCGGGCCGCCTGCCCATGGGCAAGCGTGAATTCATCGCGCTCGCAGCCTTCCTGATGGCCGTCAACTCGCTGGCGATCGACATCATGCTTCCGGCCCTGCAGCAGATCGGCGCGAGCCTCGGCGTCGAGAGTGAGAATCACCGGCAGTTCGTCGTCTCCACCTATCTGCTCGGCTTTGGCTGCGCCCAGCTGTTCTACGGCCCGCTCTCCGATCGCTTCGGCCGCCGCACGCCGCTTCTGGTCGGTCTCGTCATCTATATCGTTTCCGCCATCGGCATCGTCTTCGTCCCCACCTTCGCCGGCTTGCTGATGCTGCGTTTCATCCAGGGTGTCGGCTCAGCCGCAACCCGCGTCATCACTGTGTCCATCGTTCGCGATATCTATGGCGGCCGGCAGATGGCCGAGGTCATGTCGCTCATCATGATGGTCTTCATGATCGTGCCGGTCATTGCGCCCGGCACTGGCCAGATCGTCATGTTTTTCGGCAACTGGCACCTGATCTTCCTTTTCATCGCCACCATGGCGACTGGCATCACCGTCTGGGCCTATCTCCGTCTGCCGGAAACCCTGCATCCGCAGAATGTCCGCCCATTTACCGCCCGCTCGATCTTCGGCGCCTTCAAGCTGGTGCTGACCAATCGCGTCGCGCTCTGTTACACCATTGCCAGCACCTTTATCTTCGGCGCGCTGTTCGGCTTCATCAATTCGGCCCAGCAGGTCTATGTCGGCATCTACGATCTCGGCGTCTATTTCCCCTTCGCATTCGCCGGTGTGGCGATCTTCATGTCGCTGTCGTCCTTCTTCAATTCGCGCTTCGTCGGCAAGCTCGGCATGCGCCGCCTGTCGCATGGCTCGCTCATCGGCTTCATCGCCATCAACACCATCTGGCTGGTCGTCCAGATGGCCAGCACCGAGCCGATGCCCTTCGCTCTGTTCATCTCCTTCTTCGGCCTTGCCATGTTCCAGTTCGGTTGGATCGGCTCGAACTTCAATTCGCTCGCCATGGAGCCGCTTGGCCACGTCGCCGGCACCGCCTCTTCCGTGCTCGGCTTCATGAGCACGGTCGGCGGCGCCATCATCGGCGCCGGCATCGGCCAGGCCTTCGACGGCACAGCGCTGCCGATGGTCGCCGGTTATTTCACCGTGTCGATCATCGGGCTCGTCTTCGTGCTGATCGCCGAAAAGGGGCGCCTCTTCCAATCGCAGAACCCGGCCGTCTGAACGGCCGCCCTCCTCCGCATCCGGGATTTCCAATCACATGACGCCGCCGCATAAACCGCACCAGGAAAACCAGGGCTCTCGCCGCATCGGCATGGGCTTTGGCGAATTCATCGTCACCATCGCAATCATGACCGCGAGCATCGCCATGGCGATCGACAGCATGCTGCCGGCATTGCCCAATATCGGCCATTCCCTCGGCGTCACCAATACCAACGACGCCCAGCTCATCATCGGCGTGTTCTTCTTAGGCTTCGGTGTCTCGCAGATCTTCTTCGGTAGCCTTTCGGATACGTTCGGCCGCCGCAACATCCTGCTCGGCGGCTTGGCTTGCTACATTGTCGGAATGTTTGCCACAGCAGCAACCGGCAGCTTCGAAATGCTGCTGGTCATGCGCTTCGTTCAGGGCGTGGGCGGTGCGGCGGTGCGCATCACCACCATGGCCATCGTCCGCGACTGCTTCGGCGGCCGTGAAATGGCCCGCGTGATGTCCTATGTCATGATCGTCTTCATGATCGTGCCGATCGTTGCCCCTTCCGTTGGCCAACTGATCATCCTCTATGCCAACTGGCATTGGATCTTCATCCTGCTCGGCATCATCGCTACCATCCTGTTCGTCTGGGCTCTTCTGCGGCTGAAGGAATCGTTACCGCCGGAAGAGCGGCTGCCGTTGTCGGTCGGCTCTGTCGTGGACGGTTTCAAGACCGTGCTCACCAACCGCATCACCTGCGGCTACATGATCGGCCTCACCATGTTCACCGGCGTCATCAGCGCCTATGTGATCTCGGTGCAGCAAGTCTTCGGCGAGGTCTATGGCCTTGGCGAGTGGCTGCCGATCGCCTTTGCGGCCACAGCAGGCGGCATCGCCGTCGCCAATTTCGCCAACGGCTTCTTCGTGCGCAAATTCGGCATGCGCCGCATCTCGCACGCCGCCCTGCTGATCTTCACGGCCCTGTCGGCCGCCGGCTTTTTCCTCTCACTGGCCGGCAAGCCGGATTTCGCCGTCGCCTACGGCATCTTCACCATCGTGCTAATGATGTTTGCCGTGATCGCCACCAATTTCACCGCCATCAGCCTCGAGCCGATGGGCAATCTCGCCGGCACGGCGACCGCCATCACCGGTTTCGTCTCCACCACATTCGGCGCCATCCTCGGCGGCCTGGTCGGCCAGATGTTCAACGGCACGGTGCAGCCGCTCTTCGGCGGCTTCGCGCTCTTCGGCGCGGTGACGATCGCAGCCACCCTTTGGGCCGAAAACGGCAAGCTCTTCACCCATCCGGGAGACAGCCCGCAGCTCGATCCGGGAGCGGCCCACTTCTGAAATAGGAAATCTGCCGGAGCGGTTGATCCCCGGCGGCATTGCATTAGATGGCAACTCGGCACGTTCCTAAATCTGGATGCCCCTGGAAGAAGGAGCCTGGTTTTGGATGCAGGATATCAACGTCTCCCCCCGCCATTGCAGGGCGAGATATTTCAAGTCAAACCAGATACCGGCACTGGCGTTGTGGTGCTCGGGGGCTCCAGTGGCCGGGTGGATGTGGCCCGTGCCACGCTGTTTGCCAGCCAAGGGGCAACGGTCATAGCGCTTCGCTGGTTCGGCGGCGAAGGCCAGGCATCAGGCATTTGCGAGGTGCCGCTGGAAACCGTCTTCGCTGCTACTGATTATTTGATCGAACTCGGTTGCAAACGCATCGTCCTGGTGGGGACATCGAAAGGCGCCGAAGCCGCGCTGCTCACGGCCGTATACGATGCGCGCATCAGCGCGGTCGTCGCGATGAGCCCTTCGTCAGTCGTCTGGGGAAATATTGGTCCAGGGCTTGATGGCATTAGCTGGCCGGAACGCTCGTCGTGGACATTGCGAGGCACACCGCTTCCCTTTGTTTCGTCGGACCCAGAATGGGTGCGAGAATACAGAGACGAGTTGGTCGCCTATCGAGGCCTGTTCGAACGATGCCTTCAGGTGCAGGAGTCTGAGATCGAAGCAGCGGCTATCCCTTTGGAGAGAACGAATGCCGAAATTCTGCTCGTAGCAGGATGCGATGACGCGCTCTGGCCATCAGACAAATTTGCCGCGTCACTTGTTCGGCGGCGCGCAGCTTCGGGCTTACTCACCCAGCTTGTGTTGGGAGAAGATGCGGGCCATCGCATTCTGCTGCCGGGCGAAACCACTCCCCGATCATCGCTGCGCGCTCATGGTGGAAGTGACGAGGCCGACGCCAAATTGGGACGACTCGCCTGGGAACATATTCTTGAGATGCTATAGCGTGAGCGCTGCAGTGATTTGATCGATGGTTCAATCCATCGGATTGGCGCAGCATTGCGCGAAAGGCGCTCTCGATGGACGACCGAATTCTGATCAGGCCTTACGCGCCAGGCGACGTGGACGCGACGATTGAAATTTTTCTGAGCGCCATACGAGAGGTCGCGTCGAAAGACTACTCACCCGCTCAGATCCAGGCTTGGGCAAAGGTGGAAGATCGCGGACTATGGGCAGAGCGAAGGACAAGCAGGCCTGCCTGGATCGCAGAATTTGACGGACAGCCTGCCGGCTTTTCCGACCTGACCGGCGACGGATGCCTGGACATGATGTTTGTGCACCCCGAGTTTCAGGGGCTTGGAATAGCAAGCCACCTGTTAAGCAGGGTCGAAGGCGAAGCTCTGAAACTGGGGTTTTGCCGAATCTATACCGAAGCCAGCCGAACGGCCCGACCGTTTTTTGAGCGCAAAGGATTCCGCGTCATAATGAAGCAAATCGTCGAGAAGCGTGGGCAAGGCCTGGAAAACTTTCTCATGGAAAAGCTCTACCAGTAGTATGCGGCAGGTCGAGCGGTTGTTCAGACCGTGAACACCTCACGCCGCAGCACCTCCCAGCAGGCCTTGTCGGGGGTAATCAGCAGCCCGCCATCGAGATGATGCGGCAGGTAGGGCGAGCCGTCGAAGCGCGCCACATAAGCGCCTGCCTCCTGCGAGATCAGCGTACCGGCAAGGTGATCCCAGGGCATCAGCTTGTTGTACATGAGGTAATGCACATGGCCGCCGGCAAAGGCGCGGTATTCGTGGGCCGCACAGCGGTAATTGGTGAGGAAGCGCACCTTGGCGAGATTGCCGAGCACTTCGGCGCGTTTCTCCTTCGGCAGGTAGCCGGTCGAGGCCATGCCGACCATATGCTCCAGTCCCACGGGCGCTGCGACCGAGAGCCGCTCGGCGCCGCCTTCCGGCCGCCGCAGCCAGGCGCCGCCGCCCTTTTCCGCCATCACCCAGTCGTCGCCCATCGGATCGTAGATGATACCGGCAACCGTCTCGCCGCCGGAGATGACGGACGCCATGACGCCGAAGGCCGGGATACCGGCGGCAAAATTGAACGTGCCGTCGACCGGATCGACGACGATCGCAAGATCGGCATGTTCGAGGCTGCCGAGCAAATCAGGATCGGCCGCGACCGATTCTTCGCCAAGGAACAGCGCGCCCGGCCAGAGCCGCTGAGCTTCCGCCTTGATCATCCGCTCGGCCTGCTCATCTGCCTCGGTGACGAGATCGGTCGCCTCGCTCTTGGCGCGCACATCGTCCTGACCGAGCCGGCGGAAGCGTGGCAGGATCTCTGCCTTCGCCGCGCGGCGCAGCAGATCGGCCAGAACGGTCACGTCAACAGTCGAAGTCATGTCAAATCCTCACGCTTAGGTCTCTCCGGAGAACCTTGAATCAGATGCCGACGATCTCGCGCCGGATGAGCTGCCAGCACTCCCGGTCGGGCGCAGAGATGATGCCACCCGTCGTCTCGCCGGGGCGATAGGGCGTACCGTCGAATTTCGCCGTATGGCCACCGGCCTCCTGATGCGCGAGCACGCCGGCCAGGTGATCCCAGGGCATCAGCTTCGCATGGCCGATGAAATGCATCTTGCCGGAGGCGACCATCCAATATTCGTAGGCCGAGCAGTTGAAGGCGAAGGTCATCCGGATCTTTGCCATGTTGGCGCAGATACGCGCGCGATCCGGTTCGTCCATGTGGCTCCATGACAGGCCACCGACCATCTGGTTCAGGCTAGCAGGCTCAGCGACCTTCAGCTTTGTCGACTGCCCGTCCCGACGCGTCAGAAAGGCGCCTGCGCCCCTGATCGCGGTCACTGTATCGCCGAGAACGGGATCGTGAATGATGCCGGCGACCGTCTCGCCCTTGATCGTCACCGCCAGCATCGTCCCGAAAACGGGAAGCCCGGCGGCGAAATTGAACGTCCCGTCGACAGGGTCGATGACGAAGGCGAGCTCCGCATCGGCAAGGGCCGGCACGACCGACCGGTCGGCATCATAAGCCTCCTCGCCGACGACGAGTGCTGCGGGAAAGCGCTCTCTCAGCGCCGCGGTGATCCGGTGTTCGGCAAGCACGTCCGCCTGCGTCACCAGATCAATTGCCGAAGTCTTTTCCGAAACATCGGCAGCGCCGAGATTGCGGAAACGCGGCATGATCTCGGCACGCGCGGCCTCCCTGACGCAGTCGCCGAGAAAGAGAATATCCTGGTCTGAAATAGTCATGCGAAATCCTGCCTTCATTCAATAGCCAGCCTCCATAGCCGGCCCTTCATGAAGGATCGGTGACACCAAGGGTGGAAAAGTTGAAGAGTTTTGGGTCGAGCAGATGCGACGGGTTCACATGCGAAAGCGCCCGCAGCATTGTTTCCTTGCGGCCCGGCATCCGCCGCTCGATATCGGCGAGCATGTCCTTCATCGCATTGCGTTGCAGCCCGTCCTGCGATCCGCAGAGATCGCAGGGGATGATCGGAAACTGCATGGCGACGGCGAATTTCGCGAGATCGTCCTCAGCGGCATAGGCGAGCGGCCGGAGCACCATCAGATCGCCCTCGTCGTTCAGAAGCTTCGCCGGCATCGAGGCGAGCCGGCCACCATGGAAGAAATTCATGAAGAAGGTTTCGAGAATGTCCTCGCGGTGGTGGCCAAGCACCAGCGCATCGCAACCCTCTTCCCGCGCGACGCGGTAGAGATTGCCGCGGCGCAGCCGCGAACAGAGCGAGCAATAGGTGGCGCCTTCAGGCACCTTCTCCTTCACGATCGAATAGGTATCCCGATACTCGATCCGGTGCTGAACGCCGATCTTGGTGAGATAATCCGGCAGCACGTGCTTGGGGAAGTTCGGCTGGCCCTGGTCGAGATTGCAGGCGATGAGTTCGACCGGCAACAGGCCGCGCCATTTGAGATCGAGCAGCAGCGCCAGCAGCCCGTAGGAATCCTTGCCGCCGGAAAGGCCGACCAGCCAGCGCTTCTGGCCCTTCAGCATGTCGAAATCGTCGAAGGCCTGGCGCACCTGCCGCAGCAGCCGCTTGCGCAGCTTGTTGAAGGAGACCGAACGCGGCGCGTCGGCAAACAGCGCATGGCCGCTGCTATCGGCCTCGCCACTCTCCAACTCGTCGGCAATATTGGCTGCGATATTCATTGCTTCGTCCTACAGAAATTCCACATTTGCTCTAGCAGAAACGCGCCTCGCAACACAGCATCAATCGCCGAAAACCGACCAGCCGGTGCGCGCTGCGAGCATTTCCAGCGCCGCGGCGCCGAGCTGCGAATTGCCGACCTTGTTCAGCCCCGGCGACCACACCGCGATCGAGGCAATACCGGGCGCCACTGCGAAGATGCCGCCGCCGACGCCGCTCTTGCCGGGCAGGCCGACATGATAGGCGAAGTCGCCCGAGCCGTCGTAATGGCCGCAGGTCAGCATCAGCGCATTGATACGCCGCGCCCGCTTCGGCGAAACCACCGAATGGCCGGTCGTCGGATTGCTCCCGCGCGCCGCCAGGAACAGCCCGGCGCGGGCCAACTGCTCGCAGCTCATCGACAAGGCGCATTGATGGAAATAAACGCCGAGCACGTGGTCGACGGGATGGTCGAGATTGCGATAGGCGCGCATGAAATTGGCAAGCGCGAAATTGCGGTATCCCGTCTGCGTTTCCGAGCGCGCCACCTTGTCATCGATGGTAATCGACTCGTCATCGGCCAGATAACGCACGAAGCGCAGCAGCTCCCCGATTGCCTCGCGCGGCGCATGGCCGGCCATGACGACGTCGCTGACGGCGATCGCGCCGGCATTGATGAAGGGGTTGCGGGGGATGCCGCTCTCATGCTCGAGCTGGACGATCGAGTTGAAAGCCGATCCGGAGGGTTCGCGCCCGACCCGCTTCCACAGCCCCTCGCCGACCTTGCCGAGCGCCAGCGTCAGCATGAAGACCTTCGATATGCTCTGGATCGAGAAGGCAGTGTCGGCATCGCCGACGCGATAGACTTTGCCGTCGACAGTGACGATCGCCATGCCGAACTGCTTCGGGTCGACCTTGGCGAGCTCGGGAATATAGTCCGCGACCTTGCCCTCGCCGATCCGCGGCTGGATATCGGCGTAGATGCTATCGAGGATCGCCTGCAAATCTGCCATCGCTTCTCTCCAGATCGCAAAAAAGCCGCTCGAAAGAGCGGCTTTCCGTATATCGACGCATGCTGTTGTCTCGCAATCGGTTTCGACTGCGAGACGAATGCATTAACGCGAATAGAATTCGACGACCAGGTGCGGTTCCATGACGACCGGGAACGGAACGTCGCTGAGCGTCGGAACGCGGCCGAAGGTTGCGACCATCTTGTTGTGATCGACTTCGATATAGTCGGGAACGTCGCGCTCTGCGAGGCTGACGGCTTCCAGAACGGTCACCAGCTGCTTCGACTTTTCGCGAACTTCGATGACGTCGCCAGCCTTGCAACGGTAGGAACCGATGTTGACGCGCACACCGTTGACGGTGACGTGGCCATGATTGACGAACTGACGGGCAGCAAAGACCGTCGGAACGAACTTGGCGCGATAGACGATTGCGTCGAGGCGCGACTCCAGCAGGCCGATCAGGTTTTCAGAGGTGTCGCCCTTGCGGCGGTCGGCTTCGGCGAAGATCGCGCGGAACTGCTTCTCGCGCAGGTCACCGTAGTAACCCTTGAGCTTCTGCTTGGCGCGCAGCTGCACACCGAAATCCGAAAGCTTGCCCTTGCGGCGCTGGCCATGCTGGCCCGGGCCGTATTCGCGGCGGTTCACCGGGGACTTCGGACGGCCCCAGATGTTTTCGCCCATACGGCGGTCAATTTTGTACTTGGACGATTCGCGCTTGCTCATCGTATTTCCTTTCAAAGGTTTATGACGGCTTGTTACCAAACCGCACGAAGGAAACACGCCCTCCTCTGATCTCTGCCGAGATCTGACAGGATGTTCCGGTTAGCGAACAGGAACGATCCACGGGACATGTCAAATGAAACACCGGACATTGCTGCCCGGTGCTTGCGGCGGTCTTTAGAGGGCCGTCATGAAAATGTCAACAGCGGCAACCCCCGAAAGCGCCACTATTCCGCCGCCAGCGGCTGGTCGCCCGTGTCGGGGGCGTTGGCGTCGCCCGGCGCCGTCTGGCAGTCCATATCAGGAAAAGCGACGATACGCTTGCCGGAAAAATCGGCGTGCACGACGATGATGCCCTGCTCCTCGAAATAACCAAGCAGGCGGCGGGCGCGGCGGGCGGAATGGGTGCCGTAGGCGCGGGCGATCCGCGCATCCGACGGGCACGGCTCGCCGCAGACGGCGGCCTTGGCGAGCATCAGGAAGACGCCCTGCAGGTCGTCGGTGACACCCGATGACAGCGACAGCGCCGTCGCCCAGGCAACAGTCGCAGCTGTCGTCGCATCGACGCCGGAACGTGAGATCGCCACCCGCCGACGGAAATCCGGCAGCGCGATCGGCGGTCCCGGCACGCGGCGCATGCGCAGCCGCACGAGAAAATCCTGGTAGAGCACCGAATCGGTGCGGAAGGCGGAGGTGGGATCGTCGATTATTTCGGCAAGAACGCCGGCTAGGCGCTCCTCCCGCTCCTCGGCGGAGACTTCCACCTGGCTCGCCCTCGCCTCGGCAGGTGCTGCCGATGCCGCCGGCGTCGAGCGCGAGAGCTCGGCCAGTATGTCGGTCGTCGGCCGCGGCGCCGGCGGGGCGCGGCGCACGGGCGGGCGCTGGAATTCCTCGGGATCGGGCGTGAAGATCAGGTCCTCGACATCCTGAGGCGCATCCGGCAGCGGCATCAGTTTCGGGCTGGAAGAGCGCGCCGAGGTCTCCACGGCGCCGATCTGGATCGGCAGCGGCCGGCGTGACAGCGCCGGTCCGAGAGCGACGAAATTGCCGCGCTTGAGATCGCGGAACATCTCGGCCTGGCGCCGGTCCATGCCGAGCAGGTCGGCAGCGCGCGCCATGTCGATATCGAGAAAGGTGCGGCCCATCAGGAAGTTCGAGGCCTCGGCGGCGACGTTCTTGGCGAGCTTGGCAAGCCGCTGTGTCGCGATTACGCCGGCAAGGCCGCGCTTGCGGCCCCGACACATCAGGTTGGTCATCGCGCCGAGCGACATCTTGCGCGCATCCTCCGAGACATCGCCGCCAACCGACGGCGCAAACATCTGCGCCTCGTCGACCACGACGAGAACCGGATACCAGAATTCGCGATCGGCATCGAACATGCCGTTGAGGAAAGCGGCGGCAGCACGCATCTGATCTTCGAGATCGAGGCCTTCGAGCGTCAGCACGCAGGAAACGCGATGCTGGCGGATGCGGTTGGCAATGCCGGCCAACTCCGCCTCTGTGCGCTCACCGTCGACGACGACGTGGCCAAACCTGTCGCTGAGCGTGACGAAATCACCCTCGGGATCGATGATGACCTGCTGTACCCATTGTGCCGATTGCTCGAGCAGGCGGCGCAACAGATGTGACTTGCCCGATCCGGAATTGCCCTGCACGAGCAGACGGGTCGCCAGCAGCTCCTCGATATCGAGCGTCGCCGGGCTGCCGGACGCCAATCCCATATCGATGCCAACCTGCACGTCCCATTCCCCTTACAAATTCCCGGCCCGTCTGTAGCAGATTCGCAGGCACTGTTGTCGTCAAACCTTCAAGAACCCACAGGGAAACCCAGCCCTATAGCATCGGCTCTGCGCTCTAGGGACATAAGGCTTCACACCGCCTCGCGCTCGATGAGGTCGCCCGCCATGTCCTTCTGCGTCGGAATCAGCAAACGTGTGCAGAGCAGGCTGACGAAAAGCGGTACCAGCAAGACCGCAAGCCCCGCGCGCAAGCCCAGGAGTTCGCCGAGAAAGCCGATAATCGGCGGCCCGATGAGAAAACCGGTCAGGGCTGCGAAGGAGAGCGTCGCAACGCTTGAAGCGGGCGGGCGGTCAGTCAGCGAAGCAACGGCCGTCACCGCAAGCGGAAACCCGACCGAGACACCGACACCAACTGCGGCAAAGCCGAGTAGCGCAAGCGGCGTCGCCGGTGCAAGGAGAACGACGAGCATGCCGGCAAGCGAGGCGATGCCGCAGCCACGGGCAATGGCAATCGCGCCGAAACGGCCTTTCATGTAATCACCGCTGAAGCGCCCCGCCGCAACCATGAAAGCGAAAACCGAATAACCGAGGCCGGTTTGCGCGCCTTCTGCATTCATGACATCGCGGAGGTAGACCGCCGACCAATCGGCCATCGCACCTTCCGTCATCGTCACGCCGAAGACGAAGGCGCAGATCCCGAGCAGAGCGAGACTGGGCAGCTTGAAGCCGGTCATTGCCTGCGAATTCTCCGCATGGTGACTTTCCGGCAATTTCGGCAGGCGCAGGCTGGCAATCAGCGCAGCCGGCAGGATGACGAGCGCCGTGATCAGAATCGACCAGTGCGGCGAAAGCCCGATGGCTATGGCACCAACGCCGATCAGGCTGCCGGCCATGATGCCAAAGCTCCAGAAGCCGTGGCAGCGGCTCATGATGATCAGCCCCGTCGCCTTCTCCGTCACATCGGCCTCGACATTCATGCCGAGTTCCACCGTCGAAAGCGCGACCCCAACGACAATCAAGGCGAAGAATAGAAGCATGGCGCTGGGCGCGAAGGCTGGAAGCGAAACCACGGCAAGAAAGAAGATGAAACCATAGATGATCGCCATGCGCCCGCCGATGCGCGAGACGAGGCGGCCGGCAAACGGCAGGGTGATCAGCGTGCCGATCGGCAATCCCAGAAGTGCGACGGCGAGATCGGCGGTGCCGAGTTCAAGCTTCGCCTGGATATCAGGAATGCGCGGTAACCAGGCGCCAAAGGCTATCGGCTGCAGAAAAAAGATCAGCATGACAAGTCTTTGCAGCGGCACGGCGCATCCCTTTTAAGTCTTGAGCGGTAAACACCCGCCCGCGATTCCCCGCGGAGATCTTGCGCGATGAGATCAGTGAAATAAAGCGTGCAGAGCCTTATCGCGTGCTGAGACCAAAACCCTGCATCAGTCGGCGCGTCGCAAAGTCGGGATTGCCGGATGTAAAGGCGGCAAAGTCGAAATTATCGGGGTGAACGGCATCGGCGATCTGCGGAACGAGTGTGCGCGCCCGCCGGGCAATGGCTTCTGCCGGATCCAGCCAGTCCACCGGCCAAGGCGCCAGTCTGCGGAATAGATTGGCCATGAAGGGATAGTGCGTGCAGGCAAGCACGACGATATCGGTCCTCTGACTGTCCTTCTCGACGAAGCATTGGTGGATTTCGGCAAGCACGGCGTCGTCGGAGACGGCGTCACCGCGTATATAGGCCTCTGCCATGCGCGCAAGGTTCTCCGAGCCGACGAGGCGGACATGGCATTGCTGGGCGAAGGACTGGATGAGATCGCGTGTATAGGCCCGCTTGACCGTACCCGGCGTCGCGAGCACCGAGACCAGGCCGGAGCGCGTGCGCTCCGCCGCCGGCTTGATCGCCGGCACGGTGCCGACGAAGGTCATCTGAGGAAAGGCGGCGCGGAGATCGGCGCCAACCAGCGTGAAGGCGGTGTTGCAGGCGATGATGCAGACCTCGGGATCGTGTTGTTCGAGCAGCCGGCCGAAAAGCCCGATGATCCGTTCCTTCAGCGCCTGCTCCTCCCAGCCGCCATAGGGAAAGCCGGCGTCGTCGGCGACATAGATGAAGCCGCGTTCCGGCATCAGCACGCGCGCTTCGCGCAAGACGGTCAGGCCGCCGATGCCGGAATCGAAGACGAGGACGGGTTTCAGCTCATGCGTCGGCGCTGTCATCTGGCGGTGTTTCCTTGGTCGCGGTCGGGAACCTGCCGCCGCGTGGGCTCTTGCGCGAGAAGCGGTCGAGAGAGGAGATGACGCCGCGCAACACGCTGATTTCCTGCTCCGTGAAGGCCCGGCGGGATAGAACAGCGCGCAGATTGTCGACCATTTTCGGCTTTTTCCCGGCAGGATGGAAATAACCGCGCGCATCGAGCGCCTCTTCCAGCTGATCGAACAGGCCGAACAGCTGGTCCTTGGTCGAAGGCGTCTGCCCCATCGCCTGAAAAGGCACGGCGCCGAGATCCTCCATGCCGGATTTCATCCATTCATAGGACATCAGCAGCACCGCCTGGGCGATGTTCAGCGAGGCAAAGGCCGGATTGACCGGAAAGGTGACGATCTCGTCGGCAAGCGCCACCTCCTCGTTGGTCAGCCCCCAACGCTCACGCCCGAAGAGGATGCCGGTGCCCTCACCGGCGCGGAACCTCGCCCGGAGCGTCTCGGCGGCGATGACGGGAGAGCGCACCGGCTTATAGCCGTCGCGCTCGCGCGCGGTCGTCGCATAGACAAAATTAAGATCGGCGACCGCCTGTTCCAGCGTGTCGTAGACCTTGGTCGCCTCGATGACGTGATCGGCCTTGGAGGCAGTCGCCAGGGCTTTCTCGTTCGGCCAGCCGTCGCGTGGATTGACGAGGCGCAGTTCAGCAAGGCCGAAATTCGCCATGGCGCGCGCCACCATGCCGATATTCTCGCCCATCTGCGGCTCGACCAGGATGATGGCCGGGCCTTCGGCCAGAAGTTGACGCTCGCTGTTCGTGCCTGCCATGGTCCTATCCCTGTTTCGAGCGCGCAATAGCCTCGCCTGCTGCAAACGGCAAGACGTCTGCGTCAGGATAAAGCCTTTCCAGCGCCGAACCGATCATTTCGAGCCCGAGTCTCGCGCCCTCGCGCGACAGCGGCAGGTGCCGGCCTGTTGTCCGCGATGCCTTGCGCTGAATGAGGAAACAGGTCGAGCCGCGCGGCGCTGCATTGTCGATCAGCGCCAGATCCGCCGCGATCAGCGTCTTCAGATTGGCGTCGGCGGCCGGCGCGTCATAACTCTTCGCCAGGATACGCGCCCAATAGGTGCAAGAGAGGAAGATCGCCAGCGTCTGGCGGATCTGGCCTGGGCGCGTCACCACCGACCAGGACGAGCCAAGCGGGCGCGCCGCCACCGTTACGTCGCGGTAGCAGGCATCGATCGTCTGCGACAGCGCCATCAACTCGAAACCGCTTTTGCCCTCGCCGATCCCGGCAAGCAGGTCGCGCAGCGCCTGGAACCAGTGCGCGAGTGCAGTATCGAGCGCGCCGCGCGTGCGCGTGGGGAAAACGACGAAGGCGACCGCCGTTCCGGCCGCCGCCCCGATCATGGTCTCCCCGATGCGCAGCTTCAACAGATCGAGCGTCAGCACGCCGGTCATCCCGTAGACCAGGCAGAGCACGATCGAGATGAAGAAGGTCATCGTCGCATAGGAAACTTGCAGGAAATAGAAGGCGAGGAAGATGCAGATGGCGGCGACCGGAATGGCGATATCAGGCTCGCCCGAAATCATCGTTGCCAGCACGAGGCCGATGGCGATGCCGAATACCGTGCCGAGTGAGCGCGATAGGGCCCTCATCGCCGTATCGCCGCGCGAATTGGTATTGGTGAATACGAGGAAGGAGGCGAGCACCGCCCAGAACCAGCGCTCGCGCGACAGCAGCAGACCGAAACCCATGGCGATCGCCGAGGCGAGCGTGATCTGTAGCGCCAAGCGCAGCAGCGGATTGGCGAACGAAAAGTCGATAGGCTGAGGTTGCGCCGTATCCATGACGGCGTCAATGCCGGAGAAACCGGAGGCCTGCCCCTCGCCGATCGCCTGCGTCAGTTCCTGCCGGGCCTTACCGAGCCAGAGAAGCGCACGCACGGTCTCGCCCTGCGGCTGGTCCTTGATGGTTTCGGCCATTTCCTCATATCTTCCAAGTTCCACCGCATCCGCCTCGATCACGGCATGCACCAGCGCAAAGGGCGGCGGACTCTGGAAGCTCAGCACGATCGCGCTCTCGGCAGCAAGATGCGCATCGAAGAGCCGGATCGCCAGCTCTGCGGCGGGATCAGCGGTGGCATCGAAAACCCCGCCGGGCGGGCGCGGAATAAAGGTCTCCGCCATCAGCACCACTTCCTTCAGCCGGTCTTCCAGCTGGCGCAGCTCCTGCCGGTCGGCTTCGCCGATCTCAGCGCCGCCGGCAAGGGCGGCGAGCTTGAAGAGGACCTGGTTGATCCGGCCGCGCACGCTTTCGAGCGAGCGCAGCAGGTCCCGTCGCCAGTCGTCCGGCAGCAGCACTGCTCTCACCAGATGGCCGACGAGCACCGAGACGACGGGGCCGATCGCCACATCAGGCAGCTCGGCAAGGGAAGGCCGGAAATAAGACCCCATGAAATAAGAGGTGAAGGCGAACATGCCGATCGCAAAACCGCGCGGCCCGAACACGCGGCCCGCCGATGCGAGCGCGATCACCACCAGGAAGACGAGATCGGAGAGAAAACGCTGATCTTCGAGGCCCGCCGCGATGGCGACGACACCAAGGCTTGCGACGCAACCGAAGAGCCGCGTCACCAGCTGGCGCGTATTGCCCTTGTCGCGAACCGCCACCCCGCCCTCGATCGACAGCACGATACCAAGACCGAAGGCGGCCGTCGGCAAAGGCAGAATGAACATCTGGATGGCGAGAAGGACTAAAAACGAGAAAACGATCGTCAGCGTTACACGCGAGGCCATGCGCAGACGCGAAAGCGCCGGATCGTTGGCAAGCAGCCAGTCGCGGAACTGAAAACCGGAAAACAAATGCGAGAGCCCCTCATGCCGCCCAGGGATCAACAGATACCGCCGCAACAGCGGAAATCAAACTGCCCGAGATCGAATCTCGATGCTCTCGAATGTCGCGCGCCTATTGGCCCTTGGCAATCAGCGCCATCGTCGTCTTCAGGGAATCGCGCGCCTGCGTTTCGATATTCTCGGTGACGATATCGTCGATGACGGGCTTGCCGCCTTCCTCGACCACTTCGAAATGAACGGTCGTATAGTCCTTGGCATCGGGCGCATCCGAGCAGGCGGATTTCTTGAAGCGCACCGTCACCTCGGCCACGCCGTCGACCACAGGCGCTGCCGCCATCGTCAGATCCTCCAGCGGGCACGCATCCTGGCCGTTGACGATGACATCGTAGTCGAAGGGCGATATGCCGTCGTCGTCGATGGCGGGAAACTGCGCCGCCGCCTGGTATTTCGCGACGAAATCGCGGCTATAGAGATGCTCTAGCCGGCCCGCATCGAAGATGTCGGTCCAGTCGCTGTTGTTGTCGGCCCAGTTGCTCCTTGTCGCCTCCATGATCTCCTTCACAGGAGCGGTAATGTCGGCGGCATCACCGATGCCGCCGGCGGCGTGGCCGGTGCCTGAAAAGGCCATAAGGCTTGCGATAACAATGGCGATTGTCTTCATGGTCGAATGTCCGGAGCGGCAGATCGCGGCGGACACTAGCTAAATTTCAGCGCTTGGCAATGGCGGCAAAAACGCATTGTCGAACCCCTTGCAGCTTTGCGTTCCCGGTTCACAATGCTATAGCGCTCCGGATCATATCACCCACCCGGGACCCCGTCCCCATTCAAGCTCGAACGAGGCAGATACATGAACAAGATCAAGGTCGCCAATCCCGTCGCCGATCTCGACGGCGATGAAATGACGCGCATCATCTGGCAGCTCATCAAGGATAAGCTGATCCATCCGTATCTTGACCTCGACATCGACTATTTCGACCTCTCCGTCGAAAACCGCGACGCCACCAACGACAAGGTCACCGTCGATGCCGCCAACGCCATCAAGAAGTACGGCGTCGGCATAAAGTGCGCGACGATCACGCCGGATGAAGCTCGCGTCAAGGAATTCAACCTCAAGGAAATGTGGAAGAGCCCGAACGGCACGATCCGCAACATTCTCGGCGGCGTCATCTTCCGCGAGCCGATCATCTGCAAGAACGTGCCGCGCCTGGTTCCCGGCTGGACCAAGCCGATCGTCGTCGGCCGCCACGCCTTCGGCGACCAGTACCGCGCCACCGATTTCAAGTTCCCCGGCAAGGGCAAGCTGACGATCAAGTTCGTCGGCGAGGACGGCACCGTTATCGAGAAGGAAGTCTTCAACGCACCGGGCGCCGGCGTCGCCATGGCCATGTACAACCTCGACGAGTCGATCCGCGAATTCGCTCGCGCCTCTATGATGTACGGCCTGATGCGCAAGTGGCCGGTCTATCTGTCGACCAAGAACACCATCCTCAAGGCCTATGACGGCCGCTTCAAGGATATCTTCGAAGAAGTCTACGAGACCGAATTCAAGGATCAGTTCAAGGAAGCCGGCATCACCTACGAACACCGCCTGATCGACGACATGGTCGCCTCGGCGCTCAAGTGGTCCGGCGGCTACGTCTGGGCCTGCAAGAACTACGACGGCGACGTCCAGTCCGACACCGTCGCCCAAGGCTTCGGCTCGCTCGGCCTGATGACCTCGGTTCTGCTGACGCCCGACGGCAAGACGGTCGAAGCCGAAGCCGCTCACGGCACGGTCACCCGTCACTACCGCCAGCATCAGAAGGGCCAGGAAACCTCGACGAACTCAATCGCCTCGATCTTCGCCTGGACCCGCGGCCTGGCGCACCGCGCCAAGCTCGACGACAATGCCGAGCTCGCCCGCTTCGCCTCGACGCTCGAAAAAGTCTGCGTCGACACTGTCGAATCCGGTTTCATGACCAAGGACCTGGCGCTGCTGATCGGCCCCGACCAGCCGTGGCTCTCGACCACCGCCTTCCTCGACAAGATCGACCAGAACCTGCAGAAGGCCATGGCGTAAGCCCGCCTTTCCAAGATAACATCGAAGCGGCGGGGATTTCCCCGCCGTTTTCATTTTGGGAGAATGAACCGATGACGGTCATCCTGCGGCCGCTTGAAGCCTCGGACCGCGCCGCTTGGGAGCCCCTGTGGGAGGCCTATCAGCGCTTCTACGAAGTGGTCATCCCGCCTGAAACCACGGACCTCACCTGGACTCGCTTCCACGATCCTGAAGAACCGATGCACGCGCTCGGTGCCTTTGACGACGATGGCCGTCTCGTCGGTATCGTCCATGYCATCTTTCACCGTTCCTGCTGGCTGCCGCAATGGACCTGCTATCTGCAGGATCTCTATGTCGATAACAGCCAGCGCGGGCTCGGCACCGGTGCCGCTTTGATCGAGGCCGTCGCCGACCTCGCCCGCGCAAACGGCGCAGGCAGGCTCTATTGGATGACGCACGAAACGAATGCAACGGCGCGGCGGCTCTACGACAGGATCGCTGAGCGCTCGGGTTTTATCCAGTACCGCAAGGCGCTTTAAGGCCTGGGGTTGCACAAAGGCCCGGCCGCACTATTGATTCCGGGGAACGGCAAGGCCGTAGAATAACGGGAACACGAGGAGGATGTCATGACTGAAGAACTGGTATTCTATACGAACCCCATGTCGCGCGGCCGCATCGCGCGCTGGATGCTGGAGGAGATCGGCCAACCCTACCGCACCGAATACCTGACCTTCGGCGAAACCATGAAGGCGCCCGAATATCTCGCAGTCAATCCGATGGGCAAGGTGCCGGCGATCCGCCACGGCGATACTATCGTCACCGAATGCGCGGCGATCTGCGCCTATCTGGCCGAAACCTTTCCTGAGAAGGCGCTGGCGCCGAGGCCGGAGGAGCGCGCCCGCTATTACCGCTGGATGTTCTTTGCCGCCGGTCCTCTCGAATCGGCGGTGACGATGAAGGCTCTCGGCTTCGAAATTCCGAAGGAACGCCTGCGCATGGCCGGCTGCGGCGGTTTCGGAGACGTCATGAACACGCTTGAGAAAGCCGTCTCCGGCTCCACCTACGTCGCTGGCGAGCGCTTTACCGCCGCCGACGTCTATGTCGGCTCCCATATCGGCTGGGGCCTCGGATTCGGCGGCATCGAAAGACGCCAGGCCTTCCTCGACTATGTCGGCCGCATCAGCGAGCGTGAGGCCTACAAGCGGGCCAACGCCCTTGATGACGAAGCCATCAAGACCATGCAGGCCGCCTGAGCGTGGTCTTGAGCATCTTGGGGACGCGGCTGATACGCCGCGACCCATCGACGGCCTCAGACGAGCGGCATGTGAATATCCGTCAGAAGCTCGGTCGGCGGCACCTCGCGCGGATTGTTGAGATACTCCTCGAACATGACCCTGTCCTTCAGCTGCCGGCCGGATTTTGGCAGCCATTCGGCAAACAGCCACTGATAGGACTTGGGCATATTGGCATAGGGGCCCTTGTGGCGCAGCACCGCATAATCGCCGCCCTCGATCTTGCGCCGCTCGAACGGCGCATCGGCCGGCACGTCGGCAGCTCCGGTGACGCAGGCGATCGAGCGCAGCTTTTCCTCCGGCACAAGATCGGGATCGTCGAGATAGACGCCGATCATCCGCATGTCGGGCTTGGCGAGGCCGCGGGCGTAAAGCGTGCCGAACAGCGTCTCGAAGGCCTTGTCGATGTGCATGTAGGAACCGGTATGGGCAACGCCGATCAGCTCGATTGGCGCGATCTCGCGTATGGTAACGTCTAACATGACTTTGGTCTTTCCGTTAGGTGAGGGCTCATAGGCTGTGTGGCTTCCCTCTTTCCGGTAGCGGGCTGGCGGCATGCCGTAGACCGATTTGAAAATACGATTGAAGGATTGGAGATTGGGATAGCCGGATCGCTTCGCAATTTCACTGACGGCAAGTTCCGTGCGGACGATCTCGCCCGCCGCGTGATGCAGCCTGAGCCGCTTGACGGTTGCCGCCAGCGTCTCGCCGTAGATCGCCCGGTAGATCCTGTGCCAGTGATAGCTCGACATGCAGGCGATCTCGGCAAGGCGCTCCATGTCCAGCTCCTCATCCAAGTGGTCGTGAATATAGGCCGAAACCCGTCTCAGACGGTTTTCATAAAGTGCCCATGCCGTTTCGCCATTCATGTCAAAACCTCGTGCAAATCGATCGGCTTGAGAGAACCATAACCCGATTTGACAAATCCTGCGGACTTGAACCTTCGGCGAATCCTGCGTAGACCGGAATTCCGGCTCGAACCCAAAAGGAATGATAGATGCCGGATTTTTCAACATTAATGCTCTTTGCCGCCGCAGCGCTGGTGCTGACAGCCACGCCCGGCCCCGACATGCTGCTGATCGCCTCCCGCAGTATCGGCCAGGGACGCGCTGCCGGTTTCCTGACCTATGCCGGCATCGCGCTCGGCACCTATTGCCACGCCCTTGCCGCAGCATTTGGGCTGTCACAGCTCTTCATGACCGTGCCTGCCGCCTATGAAACAGTGCGCTGGGCCGGCTGTTGCTATCTTCTCTATCTCGCCTACAAGACGGTCCGCTCGGAAGGCGCCGCCTTTCAGCCGGCATCGACGCTGAAGCGGCTGTCTGGCCGGCGTATCTTCTTTGCGGGCCTTGCCACCAATCTGCTCAATCCGAAGATGACGCTCTTCGTCATGGCGCTCTTTCCGCAATTCGTGAATGCGTCGGCCGGATCGCTGACGATGCAGATGCTGATACTTGCAAGCGTCCTGAACGGTATCGGCCTCGTCGTGAATGGCGCCGTGATTTTCCTCGGAAGCACGATCCGTTCGAGACTTCAATCGGCGAGCCGTTTCCCGAGGTTGCCGCAATATATCCTGGCAACGGTCTTCACCGGGCTCGCCTGTCGCCTTGCGTTGCAGCCGCGAAACTGAACATCGAGGGACCACCGTCGTTGAAAACAAAACCGGCTGCGAAATCCGTGATCTCGCAGCCGGTTTGAATTTCAAACTGTTGTCAGGCTGCAGTTCAGCCGGCAAGTGCCACGGCAACCGCCTCGATCGCTTCATCGGCTTTCGATCCGTCGGGGCCGCCGGCCTGCGCCATGTCGGGGCGGCCGCCGCCGCCCTTGCCGCCGAGGGCGGCAGATGCGATGCGGACGAGATCGACGGCGCTGTAGCGCTGCACGAGATCCGGTGTCACCGCCACGACAGCACTTGCCTTGCCGTCGTCGGACACGCCGACGAGAGCAACGACGCCGGAGCCGATGCTGGTCTTGCCGTCATCGGCAAGCCCCTTCAAATCCTTGGGATCGACGCCCGAAATCGCCTTGCCGAGGAACTTGACGCCGGCAACTTCGCGCACGGCATCGACCGAGCCGCCCTGCCCGCCGCCCATAGCGAGTTTGCGCTTGGCGTCAGCCAATTCCTTTTCGAGCTTGCGGCGCTCGTCCATCAGCGCTTCGACACGCGACAGAACTTCGCCCGGCTGCACCTTCAGCGAGGCGGCAAGCGTCTTCACACGCTCGTCCTGTTCGGCCAGATATTCGCGCGCCGATTCGCCGGTGACGGCCTCGATACGGCGAACGCCGGCACCGACGGCGCTTTCACCGAGAACGCGGATCAGGCCGATATGGCCGGTGGCCCCGACATGCGTGCCGCCACAGAGTTCGATCGAATAGGGCTTGCCGGCCTTGGCGCCGCGTACACCCTCGCCCATCGCCACGACCCGGACTTCATCGCCGTATTTCTCGCCGAACAGCGCCATCGCGCCTTCGGCGATCGCATCGTCGACACTCATCAGCCTCGTGGTAACCGGCGAATTCTGCAGCACGATCTCGTTCGCCATGTCTTCGACGATCTTCAGTTCCTCAGCCGACATCGGCTTCGGATGCGAGACGTCGAAACGCAGGCGCTCGGGCGCGACCAGCGAACCCTTCTGCGCCACATGGGTGCCGAGCACTTCGCGCAAAGCCTCGTGCAGCAGGTGGGTCGCAGAGTGGTTGGCGCGCAGCCGCGAACGGCGGGCATGATCGACCGTCAGCACGACCGCATCGCCGTCCTTGACCACGCCGTCGATGACAATACCCTGATGCACGAACAGGCCTTCGCCTCTCTTCTGCGTATCTGAAATCTCGATCTTGGCGTGGTCGGACGAGATCACGCCGGTATCGCCCATCTGGCCGCCGGATTCGCCGTAGAACGGCGTCTGGCTGACGACGATCTGCACCTTGTCGCCGGCCTTGGCCTCGGTCGAAACCGCACCCTCTTTGACGATCGCCTGCACGACGCCTTCAGCCGTTTCGGTGTCGTAGCCCAGGAATTCGGTTGCACCGTGTTTTTCCCTAAGCTCGAACCAGACGGTTTCCGTCGCCTTCTCGCCGGAACCGGCCCAGTGCGAGCGGGCTTCGGCCTTCTGGCGCTGCATCGCATCGGTGAAGCCGGAGATGTCGACACCGATCTCACGGGCACGCAGTGCATCCTGCGTCAGATCGAGCGGGAAGCCGTAGGTGTCGTAGAGCTTGAAGGCGGTCTCACCATCCAGCATATCGCCCTTGGAAAGATCCGTCGTCGCGTCCGACAGAAGCGACAGGCCGCGTTCCAGCGTCTTGCGGAAGCGGTTTTCCTCCAGCTTCAGCGTTTCCGAGATCAGCGCCTCGGCGCGCACCAGTTCCGGATAGGCGCGGCCCATCTGCTGCACCAGCGTCGGCAGCAGCTTGTAGACCAGCGGTTCCTTGGCGCCGAGCAGCTGTGCATGGCGCATGGCACGGCGCATGATGCGGCGCAGCACATAACCGCGGCCCTCATTCGACGGAAGCACGCCGTCGGCGATCAGGAAGGCCGAGGAGCGCAGGTGGTCGGCGATAACGCGGTGGCTGGCGCTGCCTTCCGCCTTGACGCCCATCGTGTCCTCGATGGTGCCGATCAGCGTGCGGAAGAGATCGGTGTCGAACACGCTCTGAACGCCCTGCAGAATGCAGGCCATGCGCTCCAGCCCCATGCCGGTATCGATCGACGGGCGGGGCAGCGGGTTGCGAACGCCGGGTTCGGTCTGCTCGAACTGCATGAAGACGAGGTTCCAGAATTCCAGGAACCGGTCGCCATCTTCCTCCGGTGAGCCCGGAGGGCCGCCCCAAACATTCTCACCCTGGTCGATGAAGATTTCCGAGCACGGGCCGCAGGGGCCGGTATCGCCCATCTGCCAGAAATTGTCAGAGGTCGGGATGCGGATGATCTTGTCGTCGGAAAAGCCGGCGATCTTCTTCCACAGCGTCGCAGCTTCTTCATCCTCGGAATAGACGGTCACCAGCAGGCGGTTTTTCGGAAGGTCGAAGCCTTCGGTGACGAGCTTCCAGGCAAGCTCGATCGCATTCTCCTTGAAATAGTCGCCGAAGGAGAAGTTGCCGAGCATCTCGAAGAAGGTCAGGTGGCGTGCAGTATAGCCGACATTGTCGAGGTCGTTGTGCTTGCCGCCGGCCCGCACGCATTTCTGCGAAGTCGTCGCCGTCGAATAGGGACGCTTTTCGAGGCCGGTGAAGACGTTCTTGAATTGCACCATGCCGGCATTGGTGAACATCAGCGTCGGGTCGTTGCGCGGCACGAGCGGGCTCGACGGAACGATCTCATGGCCGTTCTTCTTGAAATAGTCGAGGAAGGTCGACCGGATATCATTCACACCGCTCATGCTATGCCCTTCAATGCTGCCGGAGGCAGGTAAATTTAAATTCATCGGCTTTTAACGTTCGCCCCCGCCACTGTCCAGCAGACAAACAAAAC
>NZ_JBFUAY010000047.1:0-41273 GCF_056406015.1 Rhizobium sp. P1_E1
GTCGCCGACGAGGCGGTTTCGGCGCTCGACGTGTCGATCCAGGCGCAGGTGATTGCCTTGCTTGAGGGCCTGCGTCGCGAATTCGGCCTGTCCTACCTCTTCATCGCACACGACCTGCCGGTGGTTCGTGATTTCGCCGATCGTGTCATCGTCATGAAGGCCGGCGAGATTGTCGAGGAGGGTCCGGTGGAACAGATCTTCAACGCGCCCTCCCACCCCTACACGCAGGCGCTTCTTGCCGCGAGCCTCGATCCCGATCCGGAGGTTCAGGCCAGCCGACGCGCCGCCCGCCACATACAGGAAGGACTCGTTTCCGCATGAAGCCCGATGTCATCGTCGCCTATCCGCTCCGGCCCCATCAGATGGCGATGCTGGAAGAGACCTACACGCTGCACCGGCTGGATCTTGTCAAAGGCGAAGAGCGGGATGCTCTCCTGCGGAAAGCCGGCCCGATCTCTTCCGCGCTGGTCTGCAACGGCCATGTGACAATCGACGAAGCCCTGCTTTCGAAATTGCCGGCATTAAGGCTCGCCGCCTGTTCCTCGGCTGGCTACGACCAGATGGATGTCGAGGCGATGACACGGCGCGGCATCAAGCTCACCAACACATCCGAGGTGCTGTGCGACGACGTTGCCGACATGGCACTGCTTCTGATGCTGGCGGCACGCCGGCGCCTGCCGGAAGGCGATCGCTATGTGCGCTCCGGCGACTGGGCGCATAAGGGCATGATGCCGCTGACGACATCGACCTCGGGCAAGAAGGCCGGGATCGTCGGCCTCGGCCGCATAGGGATGGCGATTGCCAAGCGATGCGAAGCTGTCGGGCTGATGGTCGGCTATTATGGGAGGACGAAGAAGGCCGGCAACGATTTTGCCTATTTCGACGCGCCGGTAAAACTGGCCGACTGGGCCGATATCCTGATCGTCGCAACCCCCGGCGGCCCCTCGACCGAAGGACTGATATCGGCGGACGTGCTCAATGCGCTCGGACCGACTGGCAGCTTCATCAACATTGCCCGGGGCACCGTGGTCGACGAGCCAGCCTTGATCAAGGCCTTGCAGGAAAAGCGGATCGCGTCGGCCGGCATCGATGTCTACCTCAACGAACCCAATCCCGATCCGCGCTTTGCAGCGCTCGACAACGTTGTGCTCTATCCCCACCATGCCAGCGGTACCGAGGAAACGCGCGACAGGATGGCGCAATTGACGGTCGACAACCTTGCCGCCTTTTTCGCAGGCAGGCCGCTGCTGACGCCGGTCAATTGACGCCGGCAAAACCCGCGGCGCGGCAGATCACACGAAATAGTCCGGGAACTCCTTCCGCATGTCTTCCACTTTTGCGACGGTGCGGCTGAGATGCTCGCGGATCGCATCGACCGCGCCCTGTTCGTCGCGAGCGGCGATCGCATCGATGATGGCGTGGTGCCCATCGAGAATGCTCGCGATCTTGCCCTTTTCGGGCAGATGCAGACGACGAATGCGCTCGAGATGGCCGGACCGCTCACGTATCAATTGGTGGAGGCTGCTGCGCTTGGCGCCTGCGAACAACGTCTGGTGAAAGAGTTCGTCGAGCTCCTGGAAGATCGCGATCTGATCGGCGTCGTCAGCGACTGCCGACTGCATCTTGATGATCGACCGGGCGCGCGTGATGACGCTCGGATCTGGATCCGGATCGGTTGCGAGGCGGCGGCAAACCTCCGTTTCCAGCGCCACGCGAAGGAAATGTGCCTCGTAAATTTGCAGGACGTCGATCCTGGTCACCACAGTGCGGGATTGCGGGTAAATACGAACCAGACCCTCCTGTTTGAGAAGCTGCAATGCGTCCCTGATGGGAGTCTGGCTGACTTCATAAGTCTCCGTAAGCTCGGTGCGCGACAACGTGGTGTCTGGCGGTAGCTGAATGGTGATGATGCGCTTTCGCAGATCATCATAGACCCGCTGGACCGTGCTGCCGGCCACGACCGGAAAACCGGGTGCAGTCAGGCCGAATGTGGAGGCGAACTGGGAATTCATGGTGAGGCATCCTTTTCAGTCCATTCATAGCTTTGCACGACCTAATGCACAAGAACGCAAACTTTCCATTGATATATATGTCAAACTAAAATATCAGTTGGTGAAAGCGCTGAGGTAAACAAGCGAAAAGGTGGGAGAGAGCCGTGACCGCAAGGAAAACCTACGAGCAATTGCGGTCGGCCCGATGGATGCTGCCGGATGATCAGCGCTCGTTCGGCCACCGGTCCCGGACCATGCAGATGGGTTACGCACCGGAGGACTGGCAGGGAAAACCGATCATTGCCGTGATCAACACCTGGTCCGATGCCCAGCCGTGCCACATGCATTTCCGTGAACGCGCCGAATGGGTGAAGCGCGGAATTCTTCAGTCGGGTGGGTTCCCCATGGAACTGCCTGCTCTTTCCCTTTCCGAAAACTTCGTCAAGCCGACGACGATGCTCTACCGCAATATGCTGGCGATGGAGACCGAGGAGCTGCTGCGCAGCCATCCTGTCGATGGCGCCGTTCTGATGGGTGGCTGCGACAAGACGACACCCGGCCTTGTCATGGGCGCAGTCAGCATGGGCATTCCCTTCATTTATCTGCCCGCCGGCCCAATGCTTCGCGGCAACTATGCCGGCAAGACGCTGGGCTCCGGCACCGACGGCTTCAAATACTGGGATGAGCGGCGCGCCGGCACAATCACCCAGGAGGAGTGGCAGGGCATCGAAGGCGGAATCGCCCGCAGCTATGGCCATTGCATGACCATGGGCACGGCGTCGACGATGACGGCGATCGCAGAGGCTATGGGGTTGACGCTGCCGGGCGCATCCTCGATCCCGGCAGCCGACGCCAACCACCAGCGCATGTCGGCGGCCTGTGGCCGCCGCATCGTCGATATGGTGTGGGAGGATCTGACGCCGGATCAGATCATCACTCCGGCGGCCGTCGACAATGCCGTCACGGTTGCTATGGCGACCGGCTGCTCCACCAATGCCATCATTCACCTGATCGCCATGGCGCGGCGCGCCGGCGTCCCGTTGGAGCTCGACGATCTCGATCGCATCGGTCGCACGACGCCGGTTCTCGCCAACATCCGGCCTTCTGGTTCGACCTACCTGATGGAGGATTTCTTTTATGCGGGTGGCCTGCGCGCCTTGATGAAGCAGCTTGGCGACAGGCTGGATCCAACCGCGATTACCGTGACGGGAAAACCCTTGGTGGATGGTCTCGACCAGGTGAAGATCTACAATGACGACGTTATCCGGCCATTGTCGAACCCGGTCTATCACGAAGGTTCGCTGGCCGTGCTCAAGGGGAACCTGTGTCCCGACGGCGCAGTTATCAAACCAGCGGCCTGCGACCCGAAATTCCATCGCCATTGCGGCCCGGCGCTGGTCGCCGACAGTTATGCGGAGATGAAGAAGATCATCGATGATCCCGACTATCCGCTGACGCCGGACACGGTTCTCGTTCTACGCAATGCCGGCCCGCAGGGTGGACCGGGCATGCCGGAATGGGGCATGATCCCGATGCCGAAGGCGCTGTTGAAGCTCGGCCTGCGCGACATGGTACGCATCTCGGACGCCCGCATGTCCGGAACCAGTTTTGGCGCCTGCGTGCTGCATGTCGCACCGGAATCTTATGTTGGCGGGCCTCTGGCACTGCTGAAAACGGGGGACATGGTCGAGCTCGATATTCCGGCACGCAGTCTGAATATGCTGGTTTCCGAAGAAGAAATGACAGCGCGGCGGGTCGCCTGGGTGGCGCCGACGCGGCATTACGAGCGCGGTTACGGCTTTATGTTCTCCAGCCATATCGAGCAGGCAGACAAAGGCTGCGACTTTGATTTCCTGACGACGGAATTCGGCGGCAAGACGCCGGAACCGGCTATCAACTGAGGCACCACGATGTTTGATCCCAATCGACGCACGATCCCCGCACAGCCGCCCAAGGCTGGCTTCGCTGCCGGTCCGTCCAAGCTGGACGCTATCCGATCGGTCACCCTGTCGCTCGTTTACCTGCCGTTGGCGCGGCCGATCAGCGATGCCAAGGTTTTGACGGGCCGGCAGAAGCCGCTGACCCAGGTGGCTTTTCTGTTTTGCGAGATCGTCTCCGAGGTTGGCCATAGTGGGCTTGGTTTCAGTTATTCGAAGCGGGCAGGCGGACCTGCCCTTTATGCACATGCCTGCGAGCTTGCCGACAACTTGATTGGCGAAGACCCCAACGATACCGCGCGCATCTGGGACAAGCTCTGCTGGGCCGGGGCCTCGGTCGGCCGCTCCGGCATTGCAACCCAGGCAATCGCCGCCATCGACATCTGCCTCTGGGACCTGAAGGCGAAACGCGCCGGCCTGCCGCTTGCAAAACTGCTTGGCGCCCATCGCGACAGTGTTGCCTGCTACAACACTTCCGGTGGCTTCCTGTCATCAAGCGTCGAGGAAATCCGCGATGCCATCGACCGTTCGATCGCCGCCGGTATCGGCGGCATCAAGATCAAGGTCGGACAGCCGGACCCGATGATCGACCTTCGCCGGCTTGATGCCGTGACCAGCCATATCGATGGCCGTGTTCCGCTGATGGTCGATGCAAATCAGCAATGGGACCGCACGACGGCCTTGCGCTTCGGCCGGATGGTGGAGCCGCTCAATCTTGAATGGATCGAAGAGCCGCTCGATGCCTATGATGCCGAGGGCCATGCGGCACTGGCACGCGAACTCGCCACGCCGATCGCCACCGGCGAAATGCTGGCAAGCGCCGACGAGCACATGACGCTGATCCGGGCCGATGCCGTCGACTTCATTCAGCCGGATGCGCCGCGGGTGGGCGGCATCACGCCCTTTTTGCGCATCTGCACGCACGCCGAGGCGAAACGTATGCGCCTGGCGCCGCATTTCGCCATGGAAATCCATCTGCACCTGGCCGCCGCCTATGCGCATGAGCCGTGGGTAGAGCATTTCGATTGGCTGGCGCCACTGTTTAACGAACAACTCGATATCAAGGACGGTCGGATGATCGTGCCGGCCCGTCCGGGGCTTGGTTGCAGCCTGACGGGCAAAACCCGTGACTGGACCGTGGAAACCCGCGGCTTCGGCGTCTGAACGAGAACGAGGAGAAGGAAATATGAACCCCGCAACCCGTGAAAAACTGATGGGTGTCTCCGTCGCGACGCTTTGTTCGGCGCTGTTCAAGCGCGGCCTGAGAAACCAGACGGTCCAGGATGTTCGGCCGGTGCAGCCGAAGGGCCGCAATATGGTGGGACCGGCCTTCACGCTGCGTTACATGCCGGCGCGCGAAGACCGCAACGCGATGAACGTCTTTCGGAACCCGAAACATCCGCAACGGCTTGCCATCGAGACTTGCCCGGAAGGCTCTGTTCTGGTGATGGACAGCCGCAAGGATCCGCGCGCAGCCTCTGCCGGCGACATCCTGATTACCCGCCTGATGATGCGCGGCGGCGCCGGCGTCGTCACCGATGGCGGCTTCCGGGACGCCATGACGATCGGCGGCCTTGATATTCCCGCCTATCACAATCGTCCCTCCAGCCCGACGAACCTCACGCTCCACGAGGCAATCGACATTAATGTGCCGATAGGCTGTGGGGATGTTGCGGTCTTCCCGGGCGACATCATGGTTGGCGACGACGACAGTGTGATCGTCATCCCTGCCGAGATCGCCGACGAGATCGCCGATGAAGCGGTCGAGATGACCGCTTACGAGGATTTCGTCACCGAGCGCGTCAAGCAAGGCCACACGATCATTGGCCTCTACCCGGCCACCGACGAAAGCAATCTGACGCTCTTTGCCGAATGGCGGAAGGTGAATGGCCGCTAGAGCATGATGCCGAAAGGTGTGAGCGGTTTTCGGACGACATCATGCTCTAACTCTTTAATTTAGAACAGGATTCACGTTTTAGGCCGACTTGGCCTAAAATCATCCAGTTCTAAGGCGGCGCATCTTGAACAACACTTCACGCATCAGGACGGAGCGAGGCTCCGCCGAGGAGAATAACAATGAGCTGGACCCCTTCAGGCAGGCATTTCATCGCCGGCGAGTGGATCGCCGGAACGACGACATTTCGCTCCGAGCCGGCGCATGGGCAGGCACATGACTTTGCTGTTGGCACAACGGAACTGGTCGACCGCGCCTGCCGCGCTGCCGAAGCTGCTTTTGCAGCATTTTCGGCAACGACACGCGAGGAACGCGCCATCTTCCTTGAGGCAATCGCCGAGGAGATCGACAAGCGCGGCGAGGCCGTCACCCTCATCGGAACGCAGGAAACCGGGCTTCCAGAGGGCCGGCTCAACGGCGAACGCGCTCGCACCACCGGCCAACTCAGACTGTTTGCCGACCATATCCGCAAGGGCGCGCATCTTGACGCCCGCGTCGATGCGGCCCAACCCGATCGGCAACCGGCGCCGCGGCCCGAGATCCGTCTGGTACAACGGCCGATCGGGCCGGTCGCCGTATTCGGCGCCTCGAATTTTCCGCTTGCATTCTCGACGGCCGGCGGTGATACGGCGGCCGCGCTTGCGGCGGGCTGCCCGGTCGTGGTGAAGGGACATTCAGCCCATCCCGGCACAGGTGAGATCATTGCCGAAGCGATTGCAGCCGCGATCGAGCGCACTGGAATGGCGGCCGGCGTCTTCAGCCTGATCCAGGGGGGCCGCCGTGATGTCGGAACGGCTCTGGTGACGCATCCGGCCATCAAAGCCGTTGGCTTTACCGGCTCGCTTGCCGGCGGTCGTGCGCTCTTCGACCTTTGCGCCCAGCGCCCTGAGCCGATCCCCTTTTTCGGGGAACTCGGCAGCGTTAATCCGATGTTCCTGCTGCCGGCCGCTACCGCTGCCCGGGCGGAGGCAATCGGTTCTGGCTGGGCCGGTTCACTGACGCTTGGTGCCGGCCAGTTCTGCACCAACCCTGGTATCGCCGTCGTCGTCGACGGGCCGGAGGCGGACAAGTTCACCCGTGCTGCCAAGTCGGCTCTTGAAAAGGTGGCACCGCAGACGATGCTGACCAAAGGCATCGCCACCGCCTATCACGAAGGTGTCGACCGGATGCGGGCAAGCAATGCGGTCGCGCCGGTTCTCACCGCAGAGAATGCCGGCCGCGACGCAGCGCCGAACCTGTTCGAGACCAACGGCTCGGCCTGGCTTGCCGATCACTCGCTCAGCGAAGAGGTGTTCGGCCCTCTCGGCCTTGTCGTGCGCGTCGGCTCGCCTGAAGAGATGGTCGCCCTTGCCGAAAGCTTTCAGGGACAGCTGACCGCGACGATCCACATGGACGACGCCGATCTTGACCTTGCCCGCGACCTGCTGCCGATCCTTGAAAGGAAGGCGGGCAGATTGCTGGTCAATGGCTTCCCAACCGGCGTCGAGGTTGTCGATTCCATGGTGCATGGCGGACCCTATCCGGCCTCGACCAATTTCGGCGCGACCAGCGTCGGGACCATGTCGATCCGCAGGTTTCTGCGCCCCGTCGCCTATCAGAATTTCCCCGCCGACCTATTGCCGCAAGACCTGCGCAACTGAAACCGAGGAGTATAAAATTGATCGCCCCGACGGAACTTCGCGAGATCATTCGCAACGGCCTGCTGTCCTTTCCCGTCACCCCTTTCGATGCCGAGGACCGGTTTGCCCCCAGGCCGTTTTCAGCGCATCTGGAATGGTTGTCATCCTACCCCGTTGCCGGCCTGATCGTTGCCGGCGGCACCGGTGAGCTGTTCTCGCTGACGCCAGGCGAAGTGGTTGAGGTGGTAAAGGCCGCCCGCGCCGTGTCCGGCGATGCGCCTGTTATTGCCGGATGCGGCTACGGCACGCGCATTGCCTGCGACATGGCTCGCGAGATCGAGGCAGCAGGTGGCGACGGCATTCTTCTGCTGCCGCATTACCTGACCGAGGCGCCGGCAGATGGCATTGCCGCGCGTGTACGAGCCGTTTGCAAGGCCACCAATATGGGCGTTATCGTCTATAATCGTGGCCAGGCGCGGGTTTCAGCCGAGCAGCTTGCTCAGCTTGCCGACGAATGCCCAAATCTGATCGGCTTCAAGGACGGTACCGGCGACATCGATACGGTGCGCCGTGTCACGATCGCGCTCGGGGACCGGCTTTCCTATATTGGCGGCATGCCGACACATGAACTGTTTGCCCAGGCCTATCGCGGAGCCGGCATGCCGACCTATTCCTCGGCGGTCTTCAATTTCGTGCCTGAAACGGCACTGAAATTTCACAAGGCATTCCTTGCCGGTGACGACGCGGCCTGTGAGCAGATGCTGCGCGATTTCTATTATCCCTTTGCCCGTATCCGCGATCGCAAGGCCGGTTATGCGGTTTCCGCGGTCAAGGCAGGCGTGCGTTTGCGCGGCTTCGAGGCGGGACCGGTGCGGGCGCCGCTGACGGATCTTACCGATGAGGAAGTCGAGATGATGCGCGAACTGATTGCTTCGGCAAGGTAAAATTTCGCATCCCAGCCACGGTTGAAGGCTCCGCGCTTCGGAGCGTCAGGGTTGAAGGCCGTCATTAACTAGTATATTAGTGCACTTGTGCTTTTGCGAAACTACTGAGGAGATAGATGCCGGGGCACCGGAAACGGGACGCAGTTCACTGTGAGGAGCGCCAAAGGCGCATGGGAGGAGAACGATATGAAGTTGCATTTGTTAGCTGCCTGCTTTTCAACAACGGTGCTCGCGCTGAGCACTGGCTCGGCTCACGCTGAGGATGCCAAGAGCAACGTCACTGTTGTGCTTGYCGAAACCGTCGATGTCGTCGAGCCCTGCATGGCAGCGCGCCAGGACGTCGGCCGGGTCATTTCTGAAAACGTCAACGAGATGCTGGTGGAATTCGACTACGTCAATGGCGGCCTCAAACCCCGCCTGGCGACGGAATGGTCGAAGATCGACGACGACACCTGGGAGTTCAAGCTGCGCCCGAATGTCAAATGGCACGATGGCAAGCCGTTCACCGCCAAAGATGTCCAGTTCACCATCGAGCGCAACAAGAACAAGAAGCTCAGCTGTGAGACCGGCGGCAAATATTTCGGCGGCACGGAGTTCAGCTTCGAGACGCCGGATGCCAACACGATCCGCATTACGACAAAGCCGGCGCAACCCATTCTTCCGCTTCTGATGACGGTGATGGGTGTGGAATCGGCCGAGGCGACACCAGCCGACGAATTCACCCGCAAGCCGATTGGCACCGGACCCTATACCTTCGACAAATGGGATATCGGCCAGTCGATCGTGCTGAAGCGCAATCCGGAATATTGGGGCGAGAAGCCGCAGGTTGAACAGGCGACCTATCTGTTCCGCTCCGACAGCGCCGTTGCTGCGGCCATGGTCGATGCCGGCGAAGCCGATATCGTTCCGGCCGTATCCGTACAGGATGCCACCAACAAGGAAACCGATTTCGCCTATCCGAATTCCGAAACGACATCGCTGCGCATCGATACGCGCGCAGCACCCCTTAACGATCGGCGCATCCGCGAAGCGATGAACCTCGCTATCGATCGTCAGGCGATGCTCGGAACGCTGTTTCCCGAACAGGCGAAGATAGCGACGCAGCTCGTCGTACCCACAACGATCGGCTACAATCCCGATATCCCCGCCTGGCCCTATGATTCCGAAAAAGCGAAAGCACTGGTCGAAGCGGCGAAAGCTGACGGCGTTCCGGTCGATCGCGAGATCCGCATCATCGGTCGCAACGGGCAATATCCAAACGCCACCGAAGCGATGGAAGCGATGATGGCAATGCTTCAGGAAGTCGGCTTGAATGTGAAGCTCGACATGTATGATGTTTCCGTGTGGAACGGCTACTTCGTTGCACCCTTTGTCGCCGATTCCGGACCGACGCTGACCCAGTCGCAGCACGATAATGCGACCGGCGATCCGGTCTTCACTGCATTCGTGAAATACGCGACCGACGGCTCCCACTCCATGGTCCGGGATCCCGCTGTCGACGCGCTGATCGCCAAGGCGACGTCTGCCACCGGCGACGAACGCACAAAGCTCTGGAAGGAGCTGTTCGCCAAAGTGAACACCGAGATCATCGCGGACATCCCGATGTTTCACATGGTGGGGTTCACCCGCGTCTCGCCGCGTCTCGACTTCAAGCCGACGATCGCGACGAATTCCGAACTGCAGCTGTCGCAGATCCGCTTCAAGTAAGCCGGTTCGCAGAATTTAGGCACGGGTCGCCCGAAAATAGCGGCCCGTGCTTTCCATGACATGACGGAGGGATAGCTATGCCCCTGATTGACCGCATTGCCCTGACCCAATTCGCCGAGCAGATATTGACCCGTGCGGGCATGGAGCCCGACAAGGCCGAAACGACTGCCGCCGTCCTGGTGGAGGGCGACATGATCGGCCACGAAACGCATGGTGTCAGCCTTCTGAACTGGTATGTCGAGGCGTTGGAAGACGGTTCGCTGGCGAAGTCGGGCAGCTATGAGGTGGTCAATGACCGCGGCGCGGCCTTTGTTTGGGACGGCAAATCCTTGCCTGGCGCATGGCTGCTGACCAAGGCGATCGACCAGGTCTGCGAACGCGTCGGCGATTATGGCGTCGTTACCGCCGCGATCCGCAACTGCCACCATACCTGCGCTCTTTCAGCCTTCATGCGGCAGGTGACCGAACGGGGCCTCATCGTGCAGCTGTCGGTGTCGCATCCCGCTGCAAGCCGCGTTGCGCCCTATGGCGGCACGAAGCCGCTCCTGACGCCCAACCCGATGGCTGCCGGTTTCCCGACATCCGCGGATCCGATCCTGATCGACGTCTCGGCCTCGATCACCACCACGACCATGACGCAAAACCTGGCCAAGGCCGGCAAGAAATTTCCGGAGGCTTGGGCCTTCACCGCCGCAGGCGAGCCGACCGATGATCCGCGCGAGGTGACCGAACGTGGTGGGACGATGATGCCTCTCGGCGGTCAGTTGAAGGGCCACAAGGGCTTTGGGCTCGGGCTGATCGTCGAATTGCTGGGGCAGGGGCTTTCAGGCAAGGGACGGGCGAACGCGCCGGCCGGTGTGTTTTCGCAAAGCGCCTTCCTTCAGGTCATTGACCCCGCCTTTTTCGCCGGGCTGGATGCCTTCACGGCGCAGTCTGACTTTCTCGCCTCTGCCTGTCGCAGCAATCCTCCGGCGCCCTGGAACAATGGCCCCGTTCGCATGCCGGGCGACAGTGCAGCAGGAAAGCGCCGCTTGGCGTTGGAACAGGGCGTGCCGGTCGGCGATGCACCTTGGCAGAAGCTTTGTAAACATGCCGAAATTCTCGGCTTGCCTATTCCCGACGTTACCGCATGCCCATGAAGCGTTGACAACCCTGGTCAGCTCAGGTCTACTGGTCCACTAACCGGACCAGTAGACCTGAGCGCGGGGGAGGGCAAAGGCAATGGATGTTCGAGCAATGCTCGAAGACGACGTTGCAGCGCTCGGTGGAGCGCCGAAGAAGTCGATGAAAGACTTCGTCGTCCAGAAGATTGCGACCTTCATTGCCACCGGCATCCTTAAAGTGGGCGATCCGCTGCCCAGCGAACGTGAACTCGCCTCCGCACTCTCGGTCAGCCGCGAGACCGTCCGGGGCGCGATCCTTATCCTTTCCACCCACGGCATTCTCTCGGTTGTGCACGGAACACGCACGGTGGTGGCATCAGAAGACGTCGGCGAACTGGCTGTCCAGGCTGCGCGGTATCGCGACATCGCGGCCTACAGTCTCGACAATGTTCATGAGGCGCGTCTTCTTATCGAAGCACAGGTCGTCAGGGCTGCCACGCTCAAGATGGAGCCTTCAACCCTTGATTATCTCCACAAGTCGATCGCAGCACAGGAAGCCGCCTGTGACGATCCTGTTCGTTTTTTGATATGTGACCGGGAATTTCACACCGCTATCTACCGCTCCAGCGGCAACGCGGTGCTGGCTGATATGGCCGCCGACCTCTATTCCTATCTTCTGAGCCACCGAAGGCGCGTTGTATCGCAGCCTGGCAGTATCGCCACCAGCATCGCCGATCACCAGATGATCCTCTCCGGCTTGGAGACGCGGGATCCGGATGCCGCAGCCGCTGCCTTCGCGGTCCACGAAACCCGTATTTATACGACGACCAAGCTGCTCTTTTCGTAGCTCGCAGGGAGGCGAAACACGATGCATATTCTCATTATCGGGGCGGGAGGAATGATCGGCCGGAAGCTTGCTGCCACACTGGGGCGCAGCGGCTCGCTCGGCGGCCATGCGATCACGCGCATGACGCTCGTCGATGTCACGGCGCCGCCGGTACCCGCCGGCGTCTCCGGGTCGGTGGAAGCACTGGCTGCCGACATTTCCGAAAGCGGTGCGGCGGAAGCCCTCGCGGCTCGCCGGGCCGATGTGATCTTCCATCTCGCCGCCATCGTTTCCGGCGAAGCCGAGCGCAATTTCGACCTCGGCTATCGGGTCAATCTCGATGGCACGCGAGCGCTGTTGGAAGCGATCCGTCGGGAAGGAACCCGCCAAGCCTATGTTCCCCGGTTCGTTTTCTCCTCATCGATCGCGGTCTATGGCTCGCCGTTTCCCGATCCCATTCCCGACGATTACGTGCTCGCACCTCTCACCAGCTACGGAGTCCAGAAGGCGATATCCGAGCTTCTGCTTGCCGACTATTCGCGGCGCGGCTTCATTGACGGCGTCGGAATTCGGTTGCCGACCATCGTCATCCGGCCTGGCGCACCGAATGCTGCCGCATCGGGCTTCTTTTCTGGAATCCTTCGTGAACCGCTCGCGGGCCAGCGGGCTGTTCTTCCGGTCGAAGAGACCGTCAAACACTGGCTGGCGAGCCCGCGTTCTGCCGTCAAATTCCTGATCCATGCTGCGACCCTCGACACATCGGCGCTGGGTGTTCGGCGCACGCTCACCATGCCGGGCGTTGCCGCCACCGTTGCCGACCAGATTGCCGCCTTGAGCCGCGCTGCTGGTCCCCAGGCGGCGGACTTGATTGATCGTCGCCGCGACGAGGTCATTGAAAAGATCGTTGACGGATGGCCGAAGTCCTTTGCGCCGGAACGCGCGACGCAACTGGGTTTCGTCGCCGAAACCACCGTCGACGAGTTGATTGAGGTCTACCTCGACGAAGACGCTCCGGGTGCGTCCGGATGAGATCAAACTGGGCTAACGCCGTTGCATGGGAGGAAAATCCCGACCGGGCAGGCCCACAGATGCGGGATTGAAGCGGCCGAGGGCCTAGAGGAGATGACGGCCGCGGCCAAGATATACGAAAATACAAATAGATAGCATGTAGCGCTCGATTTCTGGGAGGAGTGAGTATGGCAGGCGTTCAATTCGCGGATGTGCGGAAATCATTTGGGGCATTTCCGGTCATCAAAGGCGTGGATATCGACATTGCCGACGGGGAGTTCGTGATCCTGGTCGGCCCGTCGGGTTGTGGCAAATCCACTCTTCTGCGGATGCTGGCGGGACTTGAAAACATTTCCGGCGGTGAGATCAAGATCGGCGGGCGTGTCGTCAACACGCTGCCGCCCAAGGACCGCGACATCGCCATGGTGTTCCAGAACTATGCGCTCTATCCGCATATGACGGTGCAGCAGAACATGGGCTTCTCGCTAATGCTGAACAAGGCGCCGAAGGCGGAAGCCGAAAAGCGGGTGAAATATGCGGCCGGCATCCTGGGTCTCGACAAATTGCTCGACCGTTATCCGCGCCAGCTTTCCGGCGGCCAGCGCCAGCGTGTCGCCATGGGGCGGGCGATCGTGCGTGATCCGGAAGTCTTCCTGTTCGACGAACCGCTATCCAACCTCGATGCGAAGCTGCGCGTCGCCATGCGCGCCGAGATCAAGGAACTGCACCAGCGGCTGAAAACGACGACGGTCTACGTCACCCACGACCAGATCGAGGCCATGACCATGGCCGACAAGATCGTCGTCATGCATGACGGCGTCGTCGAGCAGATCGGCACGCCGCTCGAACTCTACGACAAACCCGCCAATCTCTTTGTTGGCGGTTTCATCGGCTCACCGGCGATGAACATGATCAAGGGCAGGCTCGACCCCGAAAACCCGACAAGTTTCAAGGCGCCTGACGGCACGGCGCTCCCAGTTTCCAATCCGCCGGCCGACGCCATGGGCCGCGACCTCGTCTACGGGCTTCGCCCGGAATACATCCTGCTCGATGCCAATGGCCTGGCCGGTGAAATCGTGGTGATCGAGCCGACCGGCTATGAGACGCATCTCATCCTCAGGCTCGGCGGCAGCGATCTCAGCTGTGTCTTCCGCGAACGCGTCAGCGCGCGACCAGGCGAGACCCTGCGCGTTGCGATCGACGCCGCACATGTTCATCTTTTCGATGCCGAGAGCGGCCGGAGATTGACCGACTGACGCCGTCCGGCGGCTGCGCGGGGGCGGAGGAGCCCCCGTCACCCGCCGGTCGGCTGCACCCTGGTCCAGGGATGCAAGGACCGTCGTTCACCAAGCGGGAGGTGAATGGCGGAGAGTTCGCCCCCGCTGTTTGAAGAGGAGGAATATCATGAGGATTAAGAGACGTGACTTYCTTGCCGCCTCGGCTGCCGTCGCCGGCGCCGCCGGCCTGGGCATTCGGCCATCCCTAGCGCAGGCCGAACCGACCTATACGCCAGAAAGCGGCGCCAGCCTTCGCCTGCTGCGCTGGACACCCTTCGTCAAGGGCGACGAGGAGGCCTGGCTTGCCAACACCAAGAAATTCACCGAAGCGACCGGCGTCGAGGTACGCATCGACAAGGAAAGCTGGGAAGA
Source organism: Rhizobium sp. P1_E1 (assembly GCF_056406015.1). Lineage (NCBI taxonomy): Bacteria > Pseudomonadati > Pseudomonadota > Alphaproteobacteria > Hyphomicrobiales > Rhizobiaceae > Rhizobium > Rhizobium sp. P1_E1. Next base: position 14,739 of record NZ_JBFUAY010000047.1, read on the forward strand.
TATCCGCCCGAAGGCGGCCGTTGCGGCCAATGTCGGCTCCGGCCCGGACCTCATCATGTGCTGGTTCGATGACGCCCACCAATATCCCGACAAGCTGGTCGACTTGACCGAGCTCGCCAACTATCTCGGCAACAAGTATGGCGGCTGGTATGACGGTGTGAAGGGCTATGCCGCGCGCGGCGACACCTTCATCGCCATGCCGCTGACCGCAATCGGCAATGCTGTGGTCTATCGCGACACTCACGTCAAGGCGGCCGGTTTCAGCGAGTTCCCGAAAGACACCGCAGGCTTCCTCGAGCTTTGCAAGGCGATGAAAGCCAAGGGCACGCCGGCCGGCTTCCCGCACGGCAAGGCCGTCGGCGACGGCAACAACTACGCCCATTGGCTGCTTTGGAGCCACAACGGCATGATGGTCGACGAAAGCGGCAAGGTGACGATCAACAGCCCGGAAACGCTGGCATCAATCAACTATGCCAAGGAGCTCTACGCGACCTTCATTCCGGGCACGGAAAGCTGGCAGGACGTCAACAACAACCGCGCCTTCCTCGCTGGCCAGGTCTCGCTGATCGCCAACGGCGTCTCGGTCTATTACACCGCCAAGAACGACCCGAAGCTCGCCGAGATCGCCAAGGACATCCGCACGACGAACTTCCCGATCGGTCCTGTCGGCAAGAGCGTCGAGCTTTGCCAGACGAGTTCGCTTCTTCTCTTCAAGCACACCAAATATCCGGAAGCGGCGAAGGCCTACATCAAGTTCATGATGGAAGCCGACCAGATGAATGCCTGGATCCAGGGCTCAAGCGCCTATTGCTGCCAGCCGCTCAAGGCTTTCGCCAAGAACCCGATCTGGACATCCGACCCGATCCACGCGCCTTATGCGCGCGCCTCGGAAAAGTTGCGTCCGAACGGCTATGCCGGCCCACTCGGTTATGCCTCGGCAGCGACCATGGCCGACTACGTTCTGGTCGACATGTATGCGGCGGCCGTCACCGGCCAGATGTCGCCCGAAGATGCGATGAAGGAAGCTGAACGCCGGGCAAACCGCTACTATCGCGTCTGAGCCACGCCTCAAAGCAAGCGGTGTGCCGGCCCTCGGCATGCCGCAAGTCCTCTGCGAGTTCAAACGCAATCTGGGAGATAGGCAATGTCGATGGTGAATTCGGAGGACAGGCGTGGGCCGATCTCTTCGCTCCTGCAGAACAACAATGTGCTCGGCTTCCTGTTCATGCTGCCGGCGGCCGTGTTCCTCGTCTGCTTTCTCACCTATCCGCTGGGGCTCGGCGTCTGGCTCGGCTTCACCGATACAAGGATCGGCCGCGACGGCATCTTCATCGGGCTGGAGAACTACCAGTTCCTGATGGACGACAGCGTCTTCTGGCTATCGGTCTTCAACACCATTCTCTATACCTCCGTCGCCTCGGTGCTGAAATTCGCGCTCGGCCTCTGGCTGGCGATGCTGCTCAACCAGCACCTGCCGTTCAAATCCTTCTTCCGGGCAATCGTGCTGCTTCCCTGGGTCGTGCCGACGGTGCTTTCGGCGCTGGCCTTCTGGTGGATCTATGATTCCCAATTTTCGATCATCTCCTGGTCGCTGATGCAGCTGGGGCTGATCAGCGGACCGATCAACTTCCTTGGCGATCCGATCAATGCGCGCATATCCGTCATCGTCGCCAATGTCTGGCGCGGCATTCCGTTCGTGGCGATCTCGCTGCTTGCCGGCCTGCAGACGATACCGGCGTCGCTGCAGGAGGCTGCTTCGCTCGACGGCGCCACGAGCTGGCAGCGTTTTCGCTATGTAACGTTGCCGATGCTGACGCCGATCATCGCCGTCGTGATGACCTTCTCGGTGCTCTTCACCTTTACGGATTTCCAGCTGATCTACGTGCTGACCAAGGGGGGACCCGTCAACGCGACGCATCTGATGGCGACGCTCTCCTTCCAGCGCGGCATTCCGGGCGGTCAGCTGGGCGAGGGTGCGGCCATCGCCGTCGCCATGGTGCCCTTCCTGCTCGGCGCGATCATGTTCAGCTTCTTCGGCCTGCAACGGCGCAAATGGCAGCAGGGCGGCCAGGATTAGGGCCACGGCTAGGGCCAAATTGGGGTTAGGGAGAGTGATGATGTCGATAAATTCAAACGCCGCCGATCAGGTCGTGACCGACAATGCCGAAGGCATGAGCTATCTGAACCGGCTGCCGCGGCGGATCGTTATGCTCTACCTGCCGATGGCCGTCTTCGTCTTCGTGCTGCTCTTCCCGTTCTACTGGATGGCGATCACCGCAGTGAAGCCGAACGAGCAGCTGACCGACTATAGCAATTACAGCCCCTTCTGGGTGGTCGGGCCAACGCTCGATCATATCAAATATCTGTTCTTCGAGACGTCCTATCCGGGCTGGCTGTGGAACACGATGCTGGTGGCGGTCTGCTCCACCTTTCTCTCGCTGGTAGCCTCGGTCTTCGGCGCCTATGCCATCGAGCGTGTGCGCTTCACCGGCTCGCGTTCAGTCGGCCTGGTGATCTTCCTTGCCTATCTCGTGCCGCCGTCGATCCTCTTCATCCCGCTTGCCTTCATTGTTTTCAAGCTCGGGATCTACGACTCGCGGCTGGCGCTGATCTTCACCTACCCGACCTTCCTCATTCCCTTCTGCACCTGGCTGCTGATGGGCTATTTTCGGTCGATCCCATTCGAGCTGGAGGAAAGCGCACTGGTGGATGGCGCCAATAGATGGCAGATTCTCACCAAGATTATCCTGCCGCTCGCGGTGCCAGGGCTGATCTCAGCCGGCATCTTCGCCTTCACGCTGTCCTGGAACGAATTCATCTATGCGCTGACTTTCATCCAGTCGTCGGAAAACAAAACCATTCCGGTCGGGGTGCTGACCGAATTGGTGCGCGGCGATGTCTTCGAATGGGGAGCACTGATGGCAGGTGCGCTGTTCGGCTCGCTCCCGGTGGTCATCCTCTACTCGTTCTTCGTGGACTACTACGTCTCATCGATGACCGGGGCGGTGAAGGAGTGAGAGCCTAGCGCGGGCACGCCCGGTAGGAACGATAGGCGTGTCCGCAGCTTAAATGGGATCAGTGGCGTTCCCATCATGTATCGAAACCTCGTCTTGCCGAGATCGAATAATTGTAAATTGCCGCGTAACTCGTCGATACGAGCAGCGGAAATGCGATGGTCTTGAGTATTTCCGGTGTACCGGTCGCCGCATGGATCGCCACGAGAATGCTGGCTGAGCCGAGACAAGCAATGAGAGGCGGCGCCCAAAATCGTACCGATCCGACGAAGCGCTTTGAAAGCCAGTCGATCACAGATTTCAGGCAAAGTGTCAGGCAGGCGGATATCGCACCCTGCACAAGGCCGGCATAGAGCGGCAATGGCATGGCGTGCGCGCGATTGGCGAAAACCGCCCAGCTGCCCATTGCCAAAAAGGCGAAGAGAACATGGACAACGCCGCTGCGGAGAAGCCGGTGCAGTCCATTCGGCATCACAGCGACCACCCGTAGCGATGGATGGGCGCGGAGAAGACGAGGAAATCCAGCCTGTCGATCAACACGATCACCTTGCGAGCGCTCTAATGCCTGGCATGCGGAGTGCCTATCCGCGGCTCGAACAGTTGCCTAGGATTGGCGGCGAATTGCCTTAAAGCAATACATTAGGATAGATGAAGCCGGCCATGCATCGGCCGGCGGCGCGGCTCGGGTGCAACAGGGTCAGACCCTGTTCTTCATCGCGGCCCGCAATACATCATTGATCCGATCCTGCCAGCCAGGGCCATTTTCCTGGAAAAAGGCCAGCACATCGCTGTCGATCTTCAGCGAAACCAGCTCCTTGGTATTCGGCAACGCCGGCCGCTCGACAGCTTGTTCCAGCTTCTTCTTCGCGGGTTTGAACAGCGCTTCGGCGGCATCCATTGGATTGACAGGTCGGCGGGGCGGATTTGTCATCGTTGTCACTTTCTATTGCCTGTCGGAGCGACATATGAGCGGCATACGTGATGTCGGCTGCTTCGTCGACTATTTATCTTGTCTTACGAAACGGCGATTTAGCCGACCGGCTCGATCGCCAGCGTGCCGGCGGCAGAGACCGGTCGGCGACTTCGCAGAGACGACCGGATCCGTCGGCGATGATAGGCAGCGGTTAGGGTCGAATTCCCGCTCAAAGGGGAAAGCTGATAATCGTTTGTCCTCAACGGCCCAAGATGCCTTTCATGTCGAAAACAGCGGCATTGTCCTGAACCTCGCGCAGCCCCTTGTAGGAGGCATGGCGGAGATTGCCATCATCCGTCCAGCCGCGAAACTCGATTTCAGCGATCAGCGTTGGCTGCACGAAGACGAGGCGTTTGCCCTTCAGGGGAATGACCGGCCGGCTCGTCTTCAATCGGTCGAGCGTCTTTTTCAGCTCTTCAGCATCCCTGGCACTGAAACCTGTCCCGACCGACCCCAGGTAAACCCAGTCGAAGCCTTGTCTGCCGGCCAGCAGCAGACTGCCGATGCCACCACGGGCGGATGCCGACTGCTCATAGCCGACGATCATGAAGCTCTCGCTCTGGACGCATTTTATTTTCAGCCAGTCGCCCGTGCGGCCACTGCGGTAGGGGCGGTCGCGATGCTTGGCAACGATGCCTTCCAGATGACGATGGCAGGCGTGCTCGAGAAGGTCTTCGGCTGGCAGTTCTAGCTCTTCGGAAATGCGGATCGCCTGATCGCCGCCTTCCGGTATAAGGTCTTCAAGCAGGTGCCGGCGTACGTCAAGCTCGGTGCTAGTGAGATCGTGCCCGTCGAGATAGAGAAGGTCGAAGGCGACGAGGATCGACTCGGTTGACACCCGCTTGCCGCCCCGCCCGCCGAGCGAACGCTGCAGGGCGCCAAAATCCGACCGGCCCTGATCATCGAGCACAACCGCTTCGCCATCGAGGATGGCAGTGGTTACCCCAAGCTCTTTTGCTGCCGCGACAATAATGGGGAAACGGTGGGTCCAGTCATGCCCGCCGCGGGTGATCACCCGGACGCCCTTCGGCTCGATGTGGATTGCCAAGCGGTAGCCGTCCCACTTCACCTCGTAGAGCCAGTCCGGCCCCACAGGCACGGTCGGCTTCAGCAGCGCGAGGCAAGGCTCGACGCGCAGCGGCATTGGATCGAACGGCAGACTGGGTTGGTCAGGATCGCGCTTGCGGATCGGACGAGAGTGCAGCTTCGACTGTGACTCGCCAAGCAAGGGCAGTATTGGGCGGCGCGGGTGCTTCATGATCAGGTCTAACACCTCCCCGGGTGCCCTGCTCGGCTTTTTCATCTGCTTCTTCTTCGCGTCGATGGCAACAACGCGACTCAACCAAATCACGCGGCTGATTGTTCCGAGTCGAAACGAATCTCGATTCAAGGACTTAACGCGTCGATGCCTCCCGTATTCCAAGTCCCGAAATCGCTGCCGGATCTGGATTGGCCGAGCAATCGTCGCGTTGGTCGTCCCGGTAAGGCCTCAGTGACATCGAACGCGCTCCGGCCCGGCAATCACCCTCAGCATTCTTCAACGGGCGCTGTACTTCGCGTCGAGATCATCCATGGCCTTGACGTTACCGGCAGAGCGGCCGTTCTCGTCGAAGGTCTGGGCAAGAAACGCATCGGCGATCGACTTTGCCAGCTCGGTTCCGATGACGCGGGCTCCCATGGTGATGATCTGCGCATTGTTGGAAAGTGCTGCACGCTCGGCAGAATAGGTGTCGTGCGTCAGGGCGGCGCGGATACCCGGAACCTTGTTGGCCGAGATGCAGACGCCGATGCCGGTGCCGCAAACGAGGATCGCCTTGTCGTAGGTGCCGTCGATGACGCCTGAGGCGACGCGGTCCGAGAGGTTGGCGTAGAAAGGATCGGCACCGGCGCTCGTGCGCGAGACTTCGTACACGTCGAAACGGTCCTTCAGATGGTCGGCCAGAACCTTGGCGAGGCCTTCGCCGGCGCTGTCTCCTGCAATGGCAAGCTTCATTGTCTTTCTCCTCAGAGTTTGGCGGCGCATCTGGCCAGAATGTCGAGGTAGCCTTCGACATTCCAGGCCGAACGGCCGATGAAGAGCCCGTCGATATGCGGGCTCGAGATCAGTTCTTCGCAGTTCTGCGGGTTGACCGACCCGCCATAAAGGCAGGGGATCTTCCGGCCGAGCACAGCTTCGGCAACGGCGATGATTTCAGACTGGCGGGCATCCGCATAATCTGCGCTCGCCGGGATGCCCTTCTCGCCGATCGCCCAGACCGGCTCGTAGGCCAGCAGGATTTCGGCAGCCTTTTGGGCGCCCGAAAGTTTCGAAAGCGCGCCGCGCACCTGGACCGCGAGGATGTCGGCAGCCTTTCCGCTTTCGCGGTCGGAAAGCGTCTCGCCAATGCAGATCAGCGGGATGAGACCGTGGCGAACGGCCGCTTCGGTCTTCAGACCCACAGTCTCGTCGGTCTCTCCAAAATGTTCGCGCCGCTCGGAATGGCCGAGCTCGACGAGATCGAGATTGCAGTCCTTCAGCATCACCGGCGAGACTTCGCCGGTCCAGGCGCCCTGGTCGGCCCAATGCATGTTCTGAGCGCCGACCTTCACCGAGGTCTTGGCAAGCATCGCCTTGACCTCGCGCACCGCCGTGAAAGACGGAATGACGAAGCGCTGGATACGCGGGTCGCGCGCGGCATCGGCAGCTTCTAGACCGCGGGCGAAATGCTCGGCTTCAGCAAGCGTCTTGTTCATCTTCCAGCTGGTGCCAATCCAGAAGTGCGGCTTTTCGGTCATGTCGGATCCTGCGTTGATGCAATGGTGAGCGTAATGCCCGCCTGCTCAAATTCCTCCAGGACAGCAGCATCCGGTGCGCTGTCGGTGATAATCGCGTCGAAATCGGCCAGATCCGCCATGACATGCAGGGCGGTGTGGCCGATGCGCTGATGATTGACCAGAAGACAGGTCCTGGTCGATGACGCGATCATCGCCCGCTTGGCGCGCACGACGTTGTCATCCATGTGATAGGCGAGCCTGCCACTGACGGCAGGCGTTGAAATGAAGGCAATGTCGGCCCTCAGCCGCGACAGTGCCTCCTCGGTGACGACGCCGAGATAGGCGTTGAATTTYGCCGAATAGATGCCGCCAAGTGCGATCAGGGTGATGCCGGTTTCGCCTTTCAGCCGCTCCATGATCGCCGCATTGTTGGTGATCAACGTCAGCGGCCGCTTCTGCAGCAGCATTTCGCCGAGAACGGCCGCCATCGAGCCGTCGTTTACCATCACCGTCATCCCCGGCTCGACCAGCTCCAGCGCGGTCTCAGCCATTGCCAGCTTGGCCTCGTTGCCCTGGCGCTCGYGAATGCGGAAGTCGCTTTCAAACTGCGTTCCGGCATCAATGGTCGCGCCGCCGCGAACCTTGCGCAGGACGCCCGCCTGCTCGAGATCGTCGAGATCGCGATGGATCGTCATTTTTGACACGGTGAAGCGATCGGCAAGGTCGTCGAGATCGACGGTCTTGTTTTCGACGAGCAGGTTGACGATCAACTGCTGCCGCTCTTCCCGCCTCATCCTGCTCTCCACCCTCGTTTGATGTTAAGATAACAGAATATACGTGATTATCAACATAAATCATGTGATTTTGCGATAAAATGTTGTTGCCTTCGATCGCTACTTCAATAAAGCCTGCGCGGTTCGCTCGTCGGTGATCAGCCCGAAAAGACGGCGGCTATTCAGAATTGCCCGGATCGCCGCCACTTTCGCCTGTCCGCCCGCCAGCGCCACAAGCCGCTCTTTCTTGGTCTTGGGGAAAGACGCAGAGAGCGTGCGCGCCGTCAGCGCGGTATCGAGGATGTGGCCATCGGCGTCGAAAAAATGTCCGAGGATTTCGCCGACRCCGCCTGCCGCGGCAATGTCGTCAATTTCACCGGGTTCAACCATGCCGGACAAAACAAGCTGCGCCTCGGCATCGACAGTTCCCAGGCCGACGAGCTTCAGGTCGGCGTTATTAGCAAGGTCGAAGACCTCCTTGACGGCACGCTGCGCCTTCAGCACTTCACGGTCCTCGCCGGTATTGGCGAAAAAGGGAACCGGCATGACATAGGCATGGGCGCCGGTCTTTTCGGCGATGCGATGCATCACGTCATAGGGATTGGCGCCGTAGTTTCGTGTCAGGCCGCCAAGCAACGAGACGAAACGCAGGTTCTTCGCGCTCACCCTCGGCATATATTGGACGGCGGCGGAAAGCGTGCGGCCATGACCAAGGCCGATCACCGTATTGTCGCCGCGCTCAATCTCGCGCTTGAGATAGCCGGCGCCGGCATGGCCGAGTGCGCGGAGCGGCAAGCCTTCCTCGCCGAGATCGGGTGCGACCTCGCAATATTGAAGCCCGAAGCGTTCCGAAAGCCGCATTTCCAGCTCGACGCATTCGACAATATCCCCGTCGATGGTAACTTTGACGACGCCATCGGCGACCGCTCTGGCGATCAGGCGATGGGCCTTTACCGACGGCACGCCGAGGCGGCGTGCGACGTCGGACTGCGTCAGGCCACCGGCATAGTGAAGCCAGGCAGCACGCACGGCAAGGGTATCATCGGCGTCCGTCATCACGGCTCCTTTTCGAAGGTCATGCGGCGATTCCGCCGTATCGCAGTGCTGCCTTTTAAAGATCTCCGCCTCAGATGTTCAAGTCAGCGACGCCGGTGTCGATGTGCGGCGCCCAGAAGGCGACACTTTCGGCGATCTGCGGGATGACCTGGCGATCGTTCGGCTCGCGTTCCTTGAAGGAGAGTTCCAGGCAGATTTCATTGTCCTTCGCCCCACCTTCGGCCAGCGCCTGCAGCAGAGGTGCCGGCTGTATGCGGCCCTTGGCGTTGAATTCGGCGGTGAAGGGCCGGTGCCCGCCCTTGTCCATCAAGCTCTGTTTGATGTGGATGATCGGCGATACCAGCGGGACGGCCCGCGCCCAGGCGTAGGGGTCATAGTCGTCGGGATTGGCGGAGGTGATGTCGCCATGATCGATATCCGCCATCATCCACATCGGGATGGCCATTCCGGCGGATGTCAGCCGCTCCTGCAGTGACAGGCAGGCGCCGATCGTCTCGCCGAACTCGCGGCCGATGCTCATCGGCTCCCAGAACATGTAGGCGAGGCCTGCGACGCGCGCATGCTCGGCGACATCGGCCCAACAGTCGATCGCGATCTTGATCAGTTCCTCGCGTCTGGCCGGATCGTCGAAGTCCTTATAGGTGAAGATCGCAAATTGCGTGCCGACCGAGTGGCCGCCGAGATCGGCGGTGATGTCGGCAAAGGTCTTGAACCATTCGATGTAGTAGCGGCGCACATCGGCATCCGGATGTCCGAAATGGTTGAGGCGCCCATAGGGGCCTGTCATGCCCGAGGTGACCCGTACGCCGGTGCGCGTCAGCGCAGCGCTCATCGTGCGCGTCAGGCGGCGGATCACCGGCGCCTGCCAGCTCGGATTGATGAACTCGTGGGTCAGTTGGAGGTCGCGGATCCGCAAATCATGCGCAACCGTGTCGATGAGATCATCTGGGTCGGCGAAGCGGTTCACCAGCGGATTGGTATTGAGCGAAAGGGTCAGCGGCATGGCGGCATCCTTCAGGCGGCAGCAAGGCGGGTTGACGCAAACCACTCGCCAAAGGCCACGCGCTCCGCTTCGTTCAGATGGAGATAGTGTTTGGTGCGGCGATAGAGGATGTCCTCGGCCGTTTCGGCCCATTCCGTGGCGACGAGATAGCGGGCCTCGGCCTCATAGAGCTGTCCACCGAAATGCCGCCCGAGCCCTTCCATGCCTGTCGCGCCGGCAACCACATTCCTGGCGCGGGCGCCATAGAGACGGCCGTAGTGATGCACGAGCTTGCGCGGCATCCAGGGATAGATATCGCGCAGGCTGTTGGCAAAGCTCTCGTAGTCGGCATTCGGAATTTCGCCGCCCGGCAGCGGCGCTTTCTCCGTCCAGTCGCCTCCCATGTTCGGGAAGATGTGCTTCAGCCGCTGCATGCCGCGCTCGGCGAGTTCGCGGAATGTGGTGATCTTGCCGCCGAAGACGTTGAGCAGCGGAGCGCCGCCGGTCTCGTCGAGATCGAAGACATAGTCGCGGGTAACGGCCGACGGGTTGCCCTTGCCGTCGTCAAACAGCGGGCGCACGCCGGAGAAGCTGTGCAGCACATCGTGGCGGCGCAGCTTTTCCTTGAAGTAGCGATTGACCGCCTTGAGCAGATACTCGATCTCCGTCTCGTCGGCGGAAACATCCTCGGCCCGGCCTTCGTAAGCGATATCGGTCGTCCCGATCAGCGCCTTGTCGCCCTCGTAGGGATTGATGAAAATGACGCGTTTGTCGTGGTTCTGCACCAGATAGGCATTGGCACCTGCCCAGAACTTCGGCACGATGATGTGGCTGCCCTTGACGAGGCGGACGTTGCGGCCGGAGTTCGAGCCGGCGACGCGATTGATGATGTCCATCACCCAGGGGCCGGCGCAGTTCACCAGACATTTGGCACGGAAGGTTCGCGTCTCTCCCGTGGAGTTGCTTTTCGTGACCACGGTCCAACCGCCATTCTCGCGACGGGCCGACACGGCCGGCGAGCGGGTCAGCACCAGAGCGCCGTTTTCTGCTGCGCTCAACGCATTCAAGGTCACGAGGCGGGCGTCGTCGACCCAGCAATCGGAATATTCAAAGCCGCGCGTGTATTGATCGAGGATCGGCGTGCCTTCCGGGTCGCGGAGCAGGTTGAGCGTGCGGGTCCCGGGCAGCTTCTTGCGGCCGCCGAGATGATCATAGAGGAAGAGGCCGAGCCGCACGAGCCATGCGGGGCGATCCTCTGGGCTGTGCGGCAGGACGAAGCGCATCGGCCAGATGATATGCGGCGCGGCATTGAGCAGCACTTCACGCTCGATCAGCGCCTCACGCACCAGACGGAATTCGTAATATTCGAGGTAACGCAGACCGCCATGCACCAGCTTGCCCGAACGCGACGAAGTTCCCTGTGCCAGGTCGTCCTTTTCGCACAGCACGACCTTCAGGCCGCGGCCCGCAGCATCGCGTGCTATCCCCGCGCCGTTGATGCCGCCGCCGATGACGAAGAGATCCAGGAGTTCGGGTTCGGTCATGTCATGCTCCTTCGATGCCTGCTGCATCAGAATTACGCGCCCACCGGCGACGTCGTTGCGGCTTCGGCAAGCTTGTCCCAGGCGGGCGCCATTGCCTGGCGCACATCGGTATAGGCGGAAAAGAGCCGGTCGAACCGGTGGGCCTCGTTGGCATCCGGTGTCTCCGGATCGCCGAGCAGCGGCGTCACCCAGTCGGCTATGCAATCGTCCATGCTGGAATAGACGCCGACAGCCACCGCGGCCATCATCGCCACGCCGGCCGCCCCCGTCTCCTCGCGGCGCGACTGGCGGATCGGTGCGTTAACGGCGGCCGAGAGTGAACGGCGAAGGGCGAGGGAGCGTGTGGCCCCGCCCGTGAGCCGCAGCTCTTCGGGCATCGTGCCCATCGCGGCGTAGCAGTCGCGGGTGGCAAGCCCCAACCCTTCGACCACGCTGCGCAGCAGATCGGGGAAGCCGTGACGCATCGAAAGCCCGGTGAAGCCCGCGCGCGCATTGGCGTTGACGAAAGGCCCACGTTCGCCCGCTTCGGAAATATAGGGATGGTAAAGCACCGCCCCCGGTCGGCTTTCTGCAAACCAGCCGTCGATGCGCGCAATAAGGTCTGCATGCGAAGCAGGCTTACCTGCCTCGGCCATGAGATAGGCGGCGACCTCAAGGATCCAGTCGATGTTGATCGTGGCGCCCATATTCGTCTGGACCTGAGTGACGATGCCGGGGATGGGAAGGGCGATCACATAGCCGGTACCCTCACGATTGAGCTGAACGTCGGCAACGGACTTGGCGCGCAAGTGCACACCGGTCGAGCCGATCGTCGAGCAGGCGGCGTTGCGAGCGTCGCTGCGCACGCCTGCACCGAGCGCCGTCATCACCATGTCGACATAGCCGAGGCAGACCGGCGTTCCAGCAAGAAGCCCGCAGGCCTTCGCCGCCCCCGATGTCAGCGGGTGGCTGATCTCGCTGCCGTCGATGATTTCGGGCAGGAGCCCGCGCCTGTGGTCAAGGCCGAGCGCATCGATCACCACGGCATCATACTGGCGCGTTCTGAAATTGCCGAAGGTGAAACTCGCCTCCGATGGATCGGTCGCCCGCACGCCCGTGAGGTTGAGATAGAGCCAGTCCTTGCAGTGCAGCGCCGCCTCCGCCCGATCGAGAAGATCCGGCGTGAAGCGGTCCATATGGGCAAGTTGCGCGCCCTGTTGGCAAGTGTTGAGACCGGTGCCTGTCGCTTCGAAGCGGGCACGGTTCTGCGTTCCGCCGGCAAGCGACGTGACCGTCGGCGCGGCGCGCGCGTCGAGCCACAGCCAGGCATCGGCGACCGGCATATTGCCGTGGCCGACGAGCCAGGTGCCGTCGCCCTGTCCGGTAACGGCGATGGCTGCGGTGCATGATGCAAGATCAGCGACTTTTTCGCCTAGGCCCCGCAACGCGCTGGCGCAATCGAGCCAGGTCTGATCCAGCGACTGCGTTGCCGAGCCATTGTCTCCGGTGGTGTATCTGTTGCGAACGGAGGCTGTGGCAATCTGGCGCCCGGACAGATCGAAGGCGACAGCCTTGATGACCGAGGTGCCGGCATCTATGCCAATGATGATCGTCTGGGTCGATGTCATCGCAGGCCTATCTCGCCACCATCGCAAGCACCGCCGCAGGAAATACGCGCATCAAATTCATCTGAAGTCCTCCCGACCCTAAACTCATCTGGGATGATGCATCCGGCTGCCAACGTCGGCCCTTCCACGGGCAACGGCAAGCGCGCCGCCTTTGGCARATCCCAGATCTGGCGCGCAGCCGAAACCTCCCTAGCTTCACTCGAAAAGATAACATAAAGATACCATAATGCCAGTAAGATTTTTCTAGCGATGTAATTTTTTTCAACTAAAATAGAAGAGCAAGGAGCTTGCTTCCGCGCCGCCGAGCTGTTGGCGTGCAGCATCGAAAACGGTAATGCGCGCAATGCCTGATCTGTACAATTATGCATGAAAAACAGAGAGATGCCGCCATAATTCGGTAGAATGACAAGTGTGAAGGCGTGTCATTTTTTGCTGCACCGCAGCGCGATGAACAAGATGTGAGGTCGTGCATTTCAGTCGAGTTGGCGTGAAAGTGCCGTTGACAGTTTATAAAATATATAACATCATTTACGGCATAAGTAACATACTTCTATCACGGAAGTGCGCTTCCTGATGGAGAATTTGCAGGCCCAGGCGGTTGGAGGAGACATCTGCCGGTCTTGTTGAGGAGGCTTCCAATGCGAATTTTCGTCCAGAGTTGCGCTCTTGCGGGTGGCCCGCCGGTTTCTGTTCCGGTGCGACGCAGTGCTTCAGCGCGCCTGCGATCATCATCGCGCTAGCCCTCCCCATCTTGCCATTCCAAGCCAAAGGCCGTCCGGACATGAGTACCTCGCCCGATCATGCAGCATCAAAGCCGAGCAGCGGCAATCGCGGGCTCCTTGTCAGCGCGGCGTTGGCGGTCATCGTCGTTGCAGCGATCGCGTTCGATACGACGGTCGTCAAGATCGGTTCCGAAAACGATGTCCGCCAGCAGGCGTTCTCTCCGGAAACCTTCGGCGCTGAGCAGTTCCCGAAAATCAAGGCAAATGTCGAGGAGCGGGCCGCTGCGGCCGCCGATCTCGCGGCCGCCATTGCCGCCGACAAGAAGGCGGCGGCCGAGAAATACGGCACTGCGACGAGCACCGGACCGGTCATTCCCGTCACGCTGACCGGCGTTTTCGGCGCCCGCAAGTCGAACACCAACGAAATGAAGATCGATGGGTTGCCTCCCGAGACGGTGGTCCGTGTCCAGACCGGCCCTGCGGTCAACGGCACGGACCTCCGCGACGCAACCGGCACCATCGAATTCGGCCAGTTTACCAACCAGATCCAGTATCAGGATGCCGGATCGGCCATCAATAACGAGATGAAGAAGGCGGTTTTTGCGGGCATGGATCCTGACGCCCTGGACGGAAAGCAGGCGACCGTCGTCGGCGTCTYCAAGCTCATCAACCCGAAGAACTGGCTCGTCACGCCGGTGAAGGTCGAGCTCAAATGAGCCAGCCGCAACGTAGCAACGGGGCGAAAGGCGAGGTCGTCCTCGCAGCGCGCAACATCGCAAAATCCTACGGCAGCGTTCACGCCCTCAAGGGAGTGAACTTCGACATTCATCGCGGCCAGGTCACAACGCTGTTCGGAGAGAACGGCGCGGGCAAGTCGACGTTGATGAAGATCCTTTCGGGTGTCGCGCAGCCAAGCTCCGGCGAGATCATTCTCGACGGCTCGCCGATCAGCTTTAGCTCGTCGACCCATGCGCGCGAGTGCGGGATCTCCATCATCCATCAGGAGCTCAGCCTCGCCCCCAATCTCAGTGTCCGTGACAATATTTTCATGGGCCGGGAGATCATCAAGGGTGGTGTCGTCGACTTCGCTGAAGAGGAGCGTCAGACCCGGGCGCTCATGGAAGAGCTCGAGGAAGACATCGATCCGCAGACGCGCGTCGAGGATCTTCGCCTCGGCCAGCAGCAGATCGTCGAAATTGCGCGGGCACTCTCCATCAATTCGCGCATCCTGATCATGGACGAGCCGACCTCGGCGCTGAGCGCGACGGAGGTGGAAGTGCTCTTCAAAGTCATCCACGACCTGACGAGCCGCGGCGTGTCGATCGTCTACATCTCGCATCATCTGGAAGAGGCGCTACAGATCACCAATCACGCCGTCGTTCTGCGCGACGGAAACATGACCGCCTATGCCGAGCGCAAGGATATCGATCTCGAATGGATCGTCCGCAACATGGTCGGCGAGAATTTCGACCTTGGCAGCCCGCCGCAAGGTCATCCGTTCGGAAACGTCTCGCTTTCCATCGAAAACCTCAGTGTCCCCGGCCCCTCCGGCGCTGCCTATAATGCGGTCGATCGTCTGTCTCTCAAGGTGCGTGCCGGTGAGATCGTCTGCATCTACGGGCTGATGGGCGCCGGGCGCACGGAACTGCTCGAATGCATTGCCGGACGTCTGCGCGCAAGTGGCGGACAGGTTCTGCTCGAAGGACAGGACGTCAGTGGGCTCAGCATCGCCGGGCGCATTGCCAGCGGTCTCGTGCTTGTGCCGGAAGATCGCCAGCGCGACGGCCTCGTCCAGACGATGACGGTCGGCTCCAATCTGTCGCTTGCGAGTATCCGCGCCTTCACCAAAGGGCTTTTCACCTCCGGCCATCGGGAGCGCGATCTCGTCAATGACGCGATCCGGCGGGTGCATGTGAAAACCGATGGCGGTTCAGCTTCGATCGGCTCGCTCTCCGGCGGCAACCAACAGAAGGTCGTCATCGGCAAGATGCTGGCAACCCAGCCAAAGGTCATCCTGCTCGATGAGCCAAGCCGCGGCATCGACATCGGCGCCAAGGCGGAAGTTTTCAAGTTGCTCGCGGAGCGCGCCAAGCAGGGATTGGCGGTCATCTATTCGACGTCCGAAGTCAATGAATGCCTGAGTATCGCGCACCGCATCATCGTCATGCATCGCGGCAGGATATCGGCCGAGTTCGGCTCGGATGTCACCAAGGAAAAGATCATGGCCGCCTCCGGCGAAGCCGTGGTCGCGCACTAGCCTGGATTATGGAGCACTGATTATGTCAGTCACGAACGTCACCGAAAAGAAATCAGTTTCCAGCGGGCAGAAGCGCAATACCAATATCGTGCGTCTCATCCTGGAAGGCCGGGCCTTCTTCGCGCTGATCGTCATCATCGCGGTCTTTTCGTTCCTGTCGCCCTATTACTTCACGCTGAACAACTTCCTGATCATGGCGTCGCATGTCGCGATCTTCGGCATTCTGGCGATCGGCATGCTGCTCGTCATCCTGAATGGCGGCATCGATCTGTCGGTCGGCTCGACACTCGGGCTTGCAGGCTGCATCGCCGGTTTCCTGATGCAGGGGGTCACGCTCACCTATCTCGGCGTCATCCTCTATCCGCCGGTCTGGGCCGTCGTCGTCATCACATGTGCGCTCGGTGCGCTGGTCGGTGCGGTCAACGGCGTGCTGATCGCTTATCTCAAGGTGCCGGCCTTCGTCGCCTCGCTGGGCGTGCTCTACGTGGCCCGCGGTATCGCGCTCCTGATGACCAACGGCCTGACCTACAACAATCTCGGCGGCCGTCCGGAACTCGGCAATACCGGCTTCGACTGGCTGGGCTTCAACCGGCTCGCAGGCATTCCGATCGGGGTCATCGTGCTTGCGGTTCTCGCCATCGTTTGCGGCATCGTGCTGAGCCGCACTGCCTTCGGCCGCTGGCTCTACGCCTCAGGTGGTAACGAGCGTGCCGCCGACCTCTCCGGCGTCCCGGTCAAGCGCGTGAAGATCATCGTCTATGTGCTTTCGGGCGTCTGTGCAGCGATCGCCGGCCTGGTCCTCTCTTCGCAGTTGACCTCTGCTGGTCCGACGGCAGGCACAACCTACGAACTGACGGCGATCGCAGCCGTGGTCATCGGCGGCGCGGCGCTGACCGGCGGCCGCGGTACGGTTCGCGGCACCATGCTCGGCGCCTTCGTTATCGGCTTCCTTTCGGACGGCCTCGTGATCATCGGCGTCTCGGCCTACTGGCAGACGGTATTCACCGGCGCGGTGATCGTTCTCGCCGTCCTCATGAACAGCATCCAATACGGCCGCCGGGTCAAATCGTCCTGACGGCTGAGACCGAAACTTATCCACGACGGCAGGCTGGAGTCCACGAAGCCGATTGGGGAAAGCACTGCCGGATCCCCGGCAATAACTGAACTCACAAATGGGAGAGAGACTATGTTTAAGAAAGGCATGCGCATACTTCTGGCCGCCGCGGCAGTAGCACCGCTTCTTGCAAGCTCCGCTTGGGCAGCGGGCATGATGACGATCATCGTCAACGATCCGTCGAATCCCTATTGGCTGACGGAAGGCAATGTCGCCAAGGCAACCGCCGAAAAGCTGGGCTACACGGCCTCGGTCAACGCCCACAAGGGTGACACCAATACCGAAAGCAACCTGATCGATACGGCGATCACCAACAAGTCGGTGGCGATCATCCTCGACCCGGCAAACGCCGACGGTTCCGTCGGTGCGGTCAAGAAGGCCGTTGCTGCCGGCATCCCGGTCATCCTCGTCAACGCCGAGATCAACCAGGAAGGCCTAGCCAAGGCGCAGCTTGTTTCCAACAACGCACAGGGTGCCGCCCTCGGCGCGCAGCAATGGGTCGAAGCGATCGGCGACAAGGGCAACTATGCCGAACTCTTCGGCGCGCCGTCCGACAACAACGCGGCAACGCGTTCGAATGGCTACGAGACTGTCCTTTCGCAGTATCCGGATCTGAAGAAGGTCGCCAAGGAAGTTGCCAACTGGGACCGCACCCAGGGCCACAACAAGATGCAGTCCATGCTGCAGGCCAACCCGGATATCGTCGGCGTCATCTCGGGCAATGACGAAATGGCGCTCGGCGCGATCGCCGCACTCAAGGAAGCCGGCAAGCTCGCCAATGTGAAGGTCGGCGGCTTCGACGGTTCTCCGGATGCAGTTGCTGCCATCAAGGCGGGCGAACTCCAATACACCGTCCTCCAGCCGGTTGCCGTCTTCTCCGAAGAAGCCGTCAAGCAGGCAGACAACCTGATCAAGACGGGTAACACGGGTGCCAAGAGCGAAAAGCAGCTCTTCGATTGCCTGTTGATCACCAAGGACAACATCGACAAGTACACCGGCCCGTTCGTTCTGGCGCAGTAAACGGTAAAAGGGCGCTCGCAAGAGCGCCCTCATTTTCATGCTGGAAGCGATGGCCTGCGGTCCAACCGCCGGTTGCGTTTCGCCTTTTTGCCTTGGCGCGGCAATCACTGTACGAAGCTGGGATCCATAGTTCAGCGACAGGGGTGACCCGTGACACAGAAGACCAGCCGGGACGACCATCTGTTGGACCAGCTCACCAGCGACAGCAGGCAGACGCGCCAGATCGCGCGCCGCCGCATGATTGCAGAGGCCGTGATGGGTGAAGGCTCGATGCGGATTGAAGACCTGACCGACCGCTTTGGGATCAGCCTGATGACGGCTCACCGCGATGTCGATGAGCTCGTCAGCCGCGGCCTCTTCAGGAAGACGCGCGGCATCGTCACGGCGGCGGCGACCAATCTCATCGAATCCAGCGACGTCTATCGCTCCAACCGCCAGTCGGTGGAAAAGAAGCTGATCGCCGAGGCGGCAATGCAATTCGTCGAACCGGGACAGGCGATCTTTTTCGATGACTCGACCACGGTACTTCAGATGGCGGCGCACCTGCCTTCGAAGGTGCCGGTCACCGCAATTACCAATTCCCTGACATTGATGAATGCGCTGACGGGCCTGCACGACGTCACGCTGCTCGCCCTCGGCGGCCAATATTACAATTGGTGCAATGCCTTCATGGGTCGCATAACCATCAACGAGATCAAGGCACTCAGGGCAGATGTCGCGTTCATCTCGATGTCGGCGATCAGCGATGGCACGGTGCTGCACCAGTCCCCTGAAACAGTCGATACCAAGCGCGCCATGTTCGACTGTTCCGTAAAACGCATCCTGCTTGCCGATCATACAAAGTTCGAACGGCGTGCACTCCACAGTTTCGCAGCACTGGATGAGTTCGACGTCGTTATCGTCGACGACAAGACCCAGCCGGTGCACATCGACCGCATGCGGTCCAGAGATATCAACGTGGTCATTGCCAAGGGCGCCGGAGGGCGCTCCTGACGGCACGGGCCGGTTGTCCCTCGTGAGGTAAACGGGAATGCCGACACTGCTCGGGATCGATAGTGGTTTGACAGTCACCAAGGCGGTCATCTTCGATGTCGACGGCACGCCGCTTGCAGCCGCCCGGCGCCGGGTGACGCAGTTCATTCCGAAGGCCCGCCATATCGAGCGCGACATGGATGAATTGTGGAACGCGACGGCCGATGCCATCCGCGAAGCGATTTCACTCAGCGGGCGGCCGGCAAGCGACATAGCGGGCATTGCCGCTACCGCGCACGGAGACGGCATCTACCTGCTCGATCACGCCCGGAAGCCGCTCGGCCGGGCCATTCTCTCGCTGGACAGCCGGGCAGGGGCGATCGTCGACCCGTGGACGAAAAGCGACGTCGCCGACCTGGCGATCGAACTGACGGGGCAGATCCCGCACGTCTCCGCGCCATCGGCATTGCTTGCCTGGATCCGCGAAATCGAGACTGAGCGCTATAAGCGCATCGGCCATTTCTTCAGCTGCAAGGACTGGCTGCGGTTCTGCCTGACCGGGACCATCGGTACGGACCGCACCGAAGCCAGCACCTCCTTCACCAATGTCAAGACGCAGAACTACAGTGAGGACGCCCTGCGGCTGTTTGGATTGCAGGATCTCGTCCACGCCTTGCCACCAGCCTCGCGCTCTGACCAGATCGTCGGACGCGTGACCCGTGAAGCCGCGCAACTGACGGGCCTCGCCGAAGGAACGCCTGTCGTTGCCGGTCTGCACGACGTCACGGCCTCGGCGCTCGGGGCAGGGGGTTATGCCAAGGGCGTTGTCGCGGTCATTGCTGGGACCTATTCGATCAACGAGACGCTTTCGTCGGAACCGCGTGTCGACCGGCGCTGGTTCTGCCGCAACGGGATTGCACCCGGCATCTGGAACAGCATGTCGATCTCCCCGGCATCGACAGCGAACTACGACTGGTTTCTCGACACGCTCTGCGCTGCCGAACGGAAGAATGGYGAGGTGCAAGGCAACTCGATCCACGCCCTGCTGGCGCCCGAGATCGAGGCCGCCTTCGAGCGCCCCTCGACCGCGCTCTTCCATCCCTATCTGTTCGGCTCGCCCTATGGCGCGGCGGCCAGCGCCGGCTTCTTCGGGCTCGGTGGATGGCACGACCGCGGCGACATGCTGCGCGCCGTGCTTGAGGGCATCGCTTTCAATCATCGCATTCATGTCGACGCGCTTCGCGACGGCTTTGCCTTCGATCAGGCGCGGCTCGCCGGGGGCATCTCGCGCAACCCTGCCGTCGTGCAGATGTTTGCCGATGTGCTTGGCATGCCGGTCACGGTAACCGAGACGGATGAGGCGGCCGCCTGGGGTGCTGCGCTTTGTGCCGGGTCGGGTGCTGGGGTCTTCGCCGATCCGCAGAGCGATCCGCGCGACACGGCCGCCATCGCAAAGACTTGCCGGCCGGATGCGGCGCGCAGCGCGGATTATGAAAAGCGTTACCAGGTGTTCCGCGACATTGCCGACGCGATGATCCCCCTTTGGCCTAGGATTGCCGCGCTTGCGCCGGAACAATCGGCAAACTGAAAAGACAAATGCCTGCTGCGGCGGGCAATTTAGGACGACGAGCATGACCCCCGATTTGCAGCAGCGCTTCTCGAATCCCGGCGAGAACGATATCGACGTTTTGATCATCGGGGCGGGCATCAACGGCGCCGGCCTGTTCCGCGACCTCTCGCTACAGGGTGTCAATTGCCTGATCGTCGACAAGGCCGACTTTGGTTCCGGCACGAGCGCCGCACCATCGCGGCTCATTCACGGCGGCCTGAAATATCTTGAAACGGGTGAGTTCGGACTGGTTGCGCAATCGACGCTTGAGCGCAACCTCCTGCTCAAGAACGCGCCGCATTGCGTCGAGCCACTGCCGACCTTCATTCCGGTCTTTTCCTGGACCCGCGGTATCTGGGCAGCGATCAGAACGCTCTTCGGGTCGAAGACGGCGCCACGCAGCCGTGGAGCCGTGCTCATCAAGATCGGGCTTCGGCTCTATGACTTTTTCGGTTCACGCGACCAGGTCATGCCGCGCCACCGGCTGATCTTGAAGAAACAGGCGCGCAAGGAAATGCCGCATGTAACCCCCGCCATCGTCGCCGGCGGCATCTATTACGATGCCAAGATCAGCAGGCCGGAGCGACTCGTCTATGAGCTCGTGAGCGATGGTCTCGATGCGAACGCGCGGAGCCTCGCGGCAAATTTCGCGACACTGGCTGCCGTTTCAGAGGGGCATTTGACCTTCCGGCAGCCCGATGGTCGCGATGTCACCGTTGCTCCCAAACTGGTCGTCAATGCGGCAGGTCCCTGGATCGATCACGTCAACACTTTACTCGGTGCCCCATCGCACCTGATCGGCGGCACCAAGGGTTCCCATATCCTGCTTGACCATCCCGAGCTGGTGCGAAGCCTCAACGGCCACATGATCTATTTCGAGGCCGACGACGGCCGAATCTGCCTGGTCTACGACTATCTCGGGCTGGCACTTGTTGGTTCGACCGACATTCCGGCGGATGATCCGGACAATGTCCGCTGCGAGGAGCCGGAAACCGAGTATTTTCTCGAAAGTGTCCGCTCGCTGCTGCCGACGCTCCGCATCGATCGCGACCAGGTCGTTTACAGCTATAGCGGTATCCGCCCGCTGCCGGCGTCAGATGCGGCAGCACCGGGGCTAATCAGCCGTGATCACTCCGCGCCGGTGAAGGAGCCAGAGAGCGGCAGACCGTTTCCGATCATTTCGCTGGTCGGAGGCAAGTGGACGACGTTCCGTGGCTTTGCGGAAGAGGTCGCCGACACCGTTCTCTCCCGGCTGCAGCGCAGCCGCAGCCAGTCGACACGCTATCTGGCGGTCGGCGGCGGCAAGGCCTTTCCGGCTGATGCCCAGCAACGTAGCGCCTGGATCAGGGATACCGCATCACGCAGCGGCGTTGCCGCCGAGCGTGCCGACGAACTGCTCGCCCGCTACGGCACGACGGCCGCAGCCCTGCTTTCTTCTCCTTCAGGCTATACCGACGAGCAGCGCCTGGCGGGTGCGCCGCGTTACAGTCTCCGCGAGATCGACTGGATCGCCCGGAACGAAATCGTCGTCCACCTGTCGGACATCGTGATGCGTCGTACGACGCTTGCGATCGAGGGCCGGTTGACGCTGGAAGGCCTGCGGGAAATCGCCGGCGTTGCCGGGGCAGCGCTCGATTGGAATGCCGAACGAACGGCAAGCGAAATCCAGGACGTTGTCAGCCAGCTGGGCCGCTTCCACGGCCAAGCACTGACAGGCAAGGTTGCCGCCGAGCCGGAAAAGACACCGCGCCCGGCCTCGGGCTAACCCAGTTTCAGGAGAAAGCCGGATCGAGGGAACCGGACTTGTAACGCTTCGCCATTTCCGAAACGGGGAGGGGCGTGATGCGGCCGGCCATGCCGGCGGTGCCGAACTGTTCGAAGCGTTCCTTGCAGAGCTTGGTCAGCGCCGTCATCGCCGGCTTCAGATATTTGCGCGGATCGAACTCGCTTGGATCTTCCTGCAGCACGCGGCGGATCTGGCCGGTCATCGCCATTCTGCCGTCGGTGTCGATGTTGACCTTGCGCACGCCGTTCTTGATGCCGCGCTGGATTTCCTCGACCGGCACTCCCCATGTCGGTTTCATCTGGCCGCCATACTTGTTGATGATCTCCTGCAGTTCGATCGGGACCGAGGACGAGCCATGCATGACGAGATGTGTGTTCGGAAGCTTGCGGTGAATTTCTTCGATGACGTTCATCGCCAGTACCGAACCGTCCGGCTTGCGGGTGAACTTGTAGGCGCCATGCGATGTGCCCATCGCGATGGCGAGCGCATCGACCTTGGTTTCGCGCACGAACTTCACCGCTTCGTCCGGGTCGGTCAGCAGCTGGTCATGCGAAAGCTTGCCCTCGGCGCCGTGGCCGTCCTCGGCCTCGCCCATGCCGGTCTCGAGAGAACCGAGAACACCGAGTTCGCCTTCCACTGAGATGCCGCCGAAATGCGCCATGTCAGTCACCATCTTGGTGACGCCGACATTATAGGCCCAGTCGGCGGGCGTCTTGGCGTCCGCCTTCAGTGAACCATCCATCATTACCGAGGTGAAGCCCGCCTGGATCGCCGTCATGCAGTTGGAGGGATCGTTGCCGTGATCGAGATGCACGCAGACTGGAATATGCGGATAGATTTCAACGACGGCATCCATCATGTGCTTCAGCATGATGTCATTGGCATAGGCGCGGGCTCCGCGCGACGCCTGCATGATAACCGGCGCCTGGCACGCATCCGCGGCCTCCATGATGGCGAGCGCCTGCTCCATGTTGTTGATGTTGAAAGCGGGAACGCCGTAGCCTTCCTCCGCAGCATGGTCGAGCAGTTGCCTCAGCGTAATGCGTGCCATCCAAGATTCCCCCATATCGATGGTCGATCGAAACGCCGCCATCTCTTTGAAACTAGAGCCCGGGCGCGGGCCGTTCAAGCGCCTTATTTTAACAGGCAAAATGGCATAGGGGGAGGAAAGTAACAAGCATCAATAACAATATCACAAACAGTATGATATTTCTCAAGAGTCATTTCGCATGCACGAGCCGAATGAAATTCGGTGCCTGTGCTGAAGAGACGGGCGTCACGCCCCTTGCCGGCGATGGCAAGAACTCTTCAGCCAGACACCCGTGCGGCCGCTGCGGTTATGGCTTGTCGTTGATGGCAGTCGGCCAACAGGGGAATTCGGAATATCCGGCAAACCGGGTCAGATGAGACCGTATTGTTCCGCCTTATTGCGCAGGAACGGCAGGCCCTTGTCCATGACCTCTTCCATATCGCGTGCAACGGGGCGCCAGACGGCCAGGCCATAGGCGACCTCAGGCGGCATGTTGATGAAGCTTTCCATCGCAAGCCCGCCCTTGAAGCCGATTGCGGCGAGCGCGGCATAGATCGCATCCCACGGGATGTTGCCGTAGCCCGGTGTGCCGCGGTCGCTTTCCGAAAGATGGATGTACTTCAGGTGATCGCGGGCGATCAGGATGCCATTTGCCGCACCCTTTTCCTCGATATTCATGTGGTAGGTGTCGAGGTGAACGAAGATGTTATCCGCGCCGACGCGCTCCACCATCTCGACGGCCTGCTGCGCCGAGTTGATCAGGTGGTTCTCATAGCGGTTCACGGCCTCGACGCCGAGCTGGATGCCGTGCTTCCTAGCATGCTTTGCCGCTACGTCGAGCACCTTGGCGATGTTGTCGTATTCGCCCTGCGTCGGTGGCACGCCGGTGCGCTCGCCGATGCCGCCGAAGATGACGCCGGACAGGGCCTCGGCGTTCATTTCTGCAGTCTTTTCGATCGCAACCTTCAGGTGCTCGATTGCGGCATCCGGGCGGACCGAGGCCCAGGCATGTTCCGGCAGGCCGAGCGAGCAGACGGCGCGCAGCTTATTCTTTTCAAGCAGGGCGCGGGTATGTTTGGCATCGACGGCAGGCGCGTTCAGCAGCGCGATCTCGATGAAATCCATCTTGTAGTGCACGGCTCCGGCAATCGCCTTTTCGGCACCTGCGCGATCCCAGTTCATGGTCCACATGCTGGTGTGAACGCCGAAACCTTCCATGATCGTATCTCCTATTTCACGATTCTGATGAACTTGGCCGAGAACCACCGCAGCACCATCACGACGATGAGCAGGATACCCCAGACGGCAGTGGTGAGGTGCTGGTTGGCGCCGAGCAGGTTGAGCCCCGAAGAGAGAAGCTGCAGCACGATGAGCGCCACGAAGACGGGCAGGACGCGGCCGAAGCCGCCGAAAGGATTGATGCCGCCGAGAAAGCAGGCGAGCACGGTGATCAGCAGATAGGACTCGCCGTGGCCGACGCGCACCGAATTGAAGCGCGCAAGCATGATGATGCCGGCAACCGCAGCCATCACGCCGGAAAGCATATAGACCAGCACCAGAACCTTGCGGGTGTTGATGCCGGAATAGCGGGCAGACTCGATATTGGAGCCGATCATGTAGGTGGAAAAGCCGAGCTTGGAGCGCGAGAGTAGAATGTGGCTGGYGATTACGCAGGCGATCAGGATCAACAAAGGTACCGGGATGCCGAGGATGCTGCCGTGGCCGATCGGAGCGATGAAGGTAGGGAAGCCCGAGATATCGCCGCCGCGCGTCAGGAACTCGCCGAGGCCGCGCAGAAAGATCATCATCGACAGCGAAACGAGGATCGGATGGGCGCGGGTAAAGGCGATGACGAGGCCCATGACCAGGCCGCTGGCGGCACCGACGGCAAGCGCCAGAGCCGAGCCGAGCAGGAAGGCGCCCGGGCCGGCATCGATGCCGCCATTGGCCTGCAGCGTCCAGGCGAGCGTCAGGCCGGCGATGTTGGCGGTGAAGGTGATCGCAAGGTTGAGGCCGCCGGTGAGGATCGGCATCAGCATGGCAAGCGTCAGAACACCCAGCTCGGGAAGCTGAAAGGCGACCGATCCGAAGGTCGCGCCCGTCAGGAAATGCGGCGAGGCGAAACTGAAGACGACAAGCACGGCCGCCAGCGCGGCGAGGGGACCGGCCATGTCGGCCCCGAAGATGGCGTTGAAGCGGGCGGCAAGCGCGTTCATCAGCTCTCTCCCCTGCCTGCAGGCCTGTCACCGGTCGATTTCCGGGTCGCAAACACTGGCACCAGATTGCCGATGCGGGCGCTCGACAAGGTGATCGCAACGAGGATGATCGCGCCGACGATCATCTTGAAGGCGAAGGGCGAGACGCCCATCAGGTTGAGGCCGTTCTGGGTGATCGAGACGAGCAGCACGCCCAGCACGCAACCGAGCACCGAGCCCTTGCCGCCGCCCAGCCGCGCCCCACCGAGCACCACGGCAGCGAGCACATCGAGTTCGCGGCCGTAGAGTGCGTTCGGCACGACCTCCTGCGCATAATGCGCCTGCATGAGCCCGGCGATGCCTGCCATCAACCCAAGCCAGCCGAAGGCGATGAACTGCATAGCGCCGATATTGATGCCGAAGCGGCGCGCGCCTTCCGGATTGTCGCCGAAGGCGTAGAGCTGCCGGCCGGTCGTCGTGCGGGTAATGAAGAACCATGTGGCGAGCGTGCAGACGGCCATGACCACAACCGGCAAGGTGATCTCAGCCCAGCTCCCATCGGCCATTTCGCGCTCGTAGATGATGACGCGGCTCGTCAGCCAGTCGGGCAGATTGTAGATCGACACCCCCTTGGTGAAAAACATCAGCAAGCCGAAATAGACGTTGAAGGTCGCGATCGTCGCGACGATCGAGATGATGCGGAAGCGGTGGATCAGGAAGGCGTTGATCACGCCGAGCACGATGCCGATGCCGGCCGCAATCAGGAAGCCGGATACCCATCCACCCCCGCCGATCCTCTCGAGCGCAAGTGCAGTGACGTATTGCACGATCGAGGCTGCGACCGCGAAGGAGATGTCGATCCCGCCTGATATCAGCACCACGAGCAGGCCAACGGCAAAGATAATGTTGACCGCGCTGATATTGAGCAGGTCGAAGACATTGCCGAGCGTGAAGAAACGGTCGGTCATGAGAGCAAGAACAATGCTCATAGCGATGATGACGGCAAACAGCACGAATTCAGTCGTATGGGACAGGAACAGCTTACGCATAGACCGCCGCCTCCAGGTCTTTCAGCGTAGTCGCGCGCGGATCATGCCAGCCGGCGATGCGGCCCTTTTCCATATGGA